>NZ_MUFM01000030.1:0-43589 GCF_001996125.1 Salinivibrio sp. PR932
ATAAAAGTTGTCGTTTGGTCACTCAGTTCATCGAATAAATCTTTTTGTCTATTCTCAACGAGTGCCCACACAGATTGCATAGGTCAAATTGTTAAAGAGCGTTGACTTGCGAAGCGTTGCTTCGCTCGGTCAGGGCTGCGTATATTACTCGCCTTGCCGATGAAGTCAAGAAGAAATTTTATCTTTTTGTTGATGCCAGCCGGCGAAAACAAAACTTCTTTTTGACTCCCCTAACGCGTTGCCGGCGTTAAGTAGGTGGGCTATCTTAATCATTTAAAAACTGACGTCAAGCGTTTATTTTTATTTGATTTTTTGCCCCGACATGGCCGCTGAGCGCTTGCCCTGTGTGCCGTGTCGATGGAGGCGCATTATAGGGAAGCTGATCAGATTGGCAACCCCTTTTTAGTGGTTTTTTAGAAAAAAACTGTCACTCGCTGTTTTTTTGCTCGCTAGGGTGTAAAACTGGTACCAAAGTCAGCGTTATCTGACATTGTATAGCGATATAAAGAGGGATTTGTGATGGCAAAACAGCTGCGCGCTTATAAAGGCATGACGCCTCAGCTGGGCGAACGCGTCTATATTGATGAATCCAGTGTATTGGCTGGCGATATTACGCTAGGCGATGATGTGAGTATTTGGCCGCTGGTGGCGGCACGTGGTGACGTGAACCATATCCAGATTGGCGCACGGACCAATGTGCAAGATGGCTCAGTCCTTCATGTCACCCATAAAAATGCCGAAAACCCACAAGGTTACCCGCTGATCATCGGTGAAGAAGTGACAATCGGCCACAAAGTCATGTTACACGGCTGCCGGATTGGCAACCGAGTTCTAGTGGGAATGGGGACGATTATTCTTGATGACGCTGTGATTGAAGATGAAGTGCTAATTGGCGCTGGCAGTTTAGTCCCGCCGGGAAAACGCTTAGAGAGCGGCTACCTGTATGTTGGCTCACCGGTCAAACAGGTTCGCCCCCTCACTGACAAAGAGCGTGCCTATTTTGCACGCTCAGCGCAAAACTATGTCGACACTAAAGACATCTACCGCTGCGAGCACTAGATCACCAAGCTGCCATCGGGTTCAAACGCTTCTGATTCGATGGCTGCTTCCATTTGCTCTTCAATATCAAACCAAACCTGTTCGACAATCGCCTGCGCATTATCCGAGTCTACCGCACAGCCGGCGAGCGCAGATAAGGTGGTAAAGCGGACAGCGCATGTTAACAACGCACCATTAAGTTGGCCGTAGAAACAAACACGCGCCTTTACGGTATCGACCTGCGCTTCGTCCGCAGCCAGAATAAGGGATTGATTCATCGACTGAGTGCCTCTCTTAACTGCTCGCGCACACGTTCGGTTTGTGGCCGACAGCCACGCCATATAGCAAAGCTTTCCGCCGCTTGTTCCACCAGCATGCCCAAGCCGTCTAAACATCGCCCTGCTCCTTGGCGTTGCGCCCATTGGTTGCTGGTTGTACAGCCAGCTTGATACACCATGTCATAGACAGTGGTCGCTGGGCCAATCGCTCCTTGCGGGAGAGGGGGATGGCTTTGATGTAAGCTTGCCGAGGTCGCATTAATGATCACATCAACCGGCGCCGCCATAGTTTTATCCACGGCATGACAGGCGATCGGTCCGGCCTCACCAAATGCAGCGGCTAATTGCTGGGCTTTTTGCTCGGTGCGATTCACTATCATCAGCAATGCTGGCTCTTGCTCCAGTAAAGGAAGCAACACACCCCTTGCTGCACCGCCTGCTCCCACAACCATAATGCGCTTATCGCGCAGTGCCACATGGTGGTAGTGTAAGTCAGTTACCAAACCTGCCCCGTCCGTATTATCACCCAGTAGGGAACCATCGCTTTGCTTAACCAGCGTATTCACGGCACCGGCGCGGCGGGCACGCTCTGTCAGTGTATCAGCCCATTCATACGCTTGCTGTTTAAAAGGCACGGTCACATTGGCGCCACACCCTCCTTGCGCAAAAAACGCCTGCATGGTGGTCACAAAGCCTTCAAGCGGCGCCTCAATGGCTTGATAGTCGATGTCTTGTTGGGTTTGCGTCGCAAATGCGGCGTGGATCTGCGGCGACTTACTGTGGCCAATCGGGTGGCCTACCACGCAATAACGATCGGTCATCCGTTACCACTCCCTCGGTTTAAGATAGTCGCGATAGAGTCTCGCTTCCGGCGCGTCTTCATCGGGTGACCAATTATATTCCCAACGTGCCATCGGCGGCATCGACATCAGGATAGATTCGGTACGCCCACCACTTTGTAAGCCAAATAGCGTACCTCTGTCATACACCAAGTTAAATTCGACATAGCGTCCGCGGCGGTAAAGCTGGAAATCTCGCTCACGCTCACCATAGGGCGTTGCCTTGCGGCGCTGTACAATCGGCAGGTAAGCATCGATAAAACCTTTTCCAACCGCTTGGGTGTAGGCAAAGCACTGCTCGAATGGCCACTGGTTCAAATCATCAAAGAAAAGCCCGCCGACGCCACGGGTTTCATCGCGATGGGGCAGATAAAAATAGCGATCGCACCATGCTTTGTGATCAGCGTACACGCTATCACCGAAGGGCGCGCACAAGGCTTTGGCGGTCTCATGCCAATGCTGGCAGTCTTCCTCGAACGGATAGAAAGGCGTGAGGTCAAAGCCACCGCCAAACCACCACACAGGATCGGCGCCTTCCTTTTCAGCAATGAAAAACCGCACGTTCGCATGCGAGGTCGGCACGTACGGGTTGTGAGGGTGGATCACTAACGACACCCCCATGGCCTCAAAGCAGCGCCCGGCGAGCTCTGGGCGATGCGCGGTCGCCGAGGCAGGCATTTGATCGCCAAATACGTGCGAGAAGTTCACTCCCGCTTGCTCAAATACTTGGCCCTGACGCAGGACGCGACTGCGACCACCGCCCCCTTTCTCACGCTCCCACGCATCTTCAATAAAATGCGCTTGACCATCTTCTTGCGCAAGCTGTTGGCAAATATCATCTTGAAGTTGGAGGAAAAAAGCCTTCACGGCTTGCTTATCAATTGTCGACTGACCGTGTGCCACGCTCACATCCTTTGTTACTGAGACTATGTGCTTACTTTACCTGATCCAAGCACTGGGATCTTGACGGAATTTCATCCCCCACCGCTTACGCAAACGTTTTCCTTGCGATGAAATCTGGGTATAATTCGCGTCACGCTCAGCTTATCTTATTCACGCTTGTCATCAAGAAGGACGTATTATGACTGTCGGTATCATCATGGGCTCGCAATCCGATTGGCCTACCATGACACATGCAGCGGCTATGTTGGATCACTTTGCCATCCCTTACGAAACCCGTATTGTCTCTGCCCATCGCACACCACAGTTACTTGCCGACTACGCCCAACAAGCGGCCGAGCGCGGGATTAAAGTGATTATTGCCGGCGCTGGGGGGGCCGCCCATTTGCCTGGGATGACCGCCGCACACACCAGCCTGCCGGTGCTCGGCGTGCCGGTCCAGTCAAAAGCGTTAAAGGGCATGGACTCATTGCTTTCTATTGCTCAAATGCCCAAGGGCGTGGCAGTGGGCACGCTCGCCATTGGTGACGCAGGCGCCGCGAATGCAGGCCTCCTTGCCGCACAAATTCTCGCAACGGCCGACCCTGACTTGATGGCAAAAGTGGATGCGTTTCGCCAAGCGCAAACTGAAGCCGTTCTCGCTCAACCCAATCCACAAGGGTAAGGCCATGAATATTCTGGTGTTAGGTGCGGGACAACTGGCCCGGATGATGGCCTTGGCCGGCGCACCGCTCAATCTTATCGTCAGCGCCTATGATGTGCGTAGTGGCGACATTATTCACCCACTGACGCTGCAACCACTAGGGCACGGCCTCAATACGGCTATCGCCGGCGCAGATATTATCACCGCGGAATTTGAGCATATCCCCGCTGATATCTTGCACCAATGCGAGCAAAGCGGGAAGTTACGCCCCAGTGCTCAGGCGATTCTAACCGGTGGCGACCGCCAAATTGAAAAAGCCCTGCTGATGCAAGCAGGTGTCGCCAATGCGCCATACCGAGTGGTGTATACACAGGCCGATTTAGAAAAGGCGGTCGACGCACTGGGGGCCCCCTTGGTCCTCAAAAGCACCTTGGATGGTTATGACGGCAAAGGACAGTGGCGCTATCGTGACGGCGATGATCTTCACGCATTATGGGCCGAGCTCGACGCCTTTCTCACCGCGCCAGAGCAACGCGATGGCCAAGCCATCATTGCCGAAGCCATGATCCCTTTTGACCGAGAAGTGTCACTGATTGGTGTGCGTGGCGCGAATGGTGAATTTGCCAGTTATAGCCTGACCCAAAACCACCACCATGATGGGATATTAACCTTGTCTGTGGTGCGCCCGGATGAGCATGCCTTGCAAACACAGGCGGCGGACATGTTGGAAAAGATTGCCAGCGCGCTTAACTATGTGGGGGTACTCGCGGTGGAATTCTTTGATGTGGACGGCAGCTTGCTGGTGAACGAGATAGCGCCTCGGGTGCACAACTCCGGTCACTGGACACAGCAAGGTAGCGCGTGTTGCCAATTTGAAAACCACCTGCGCGCGGTCAGCGGCTTACCCCTTGGCCCGACCGATTTAATCCAGCCAACGGCGATGATTAATATCTTAGGCCAAGGCAGTGTCCCGCTTGCGACCTATCGTGATGCCCATGTGCATTGGTACAACAAAACGCCTCGTCCGGGGCGTAAAGTGGGTCATATTAATGTCACGGCCACATCGAACGCGGCGCTTGCCACCAAGTTAGCCAGTCTCGCCAGCTACCTCCCCGATGATGCTTTTCACGGTTTGAAATCGGCGGCATTAGCTCTCGCCGCGCAAACCGATTAGCCTTCGCTCTCCGATTCTGCAGCCGATTCACCTTGAATCGCGCTGCAGGGTTTATCGGCACATTGATGCACCGTCTTGCCGCCTTTCTTGCGTTCCACCAGCAGCGCAAAGCCACATTGCTCGCAGGTGCCGGCTATCGGTTGTGCGTTTACCGCAAAATGACACTTCGGGTATTGGTCACAGGCAAAAAAGCGCTTGCCGTAACGCGAGGTGCGCTCCACCAGCTCACCTTTGTGGCAGGCAGGGCAAGTGAGGGTAGTATGATCCGGTTCATCCGGTTTTTCGATATGCGTACATTGCGGGAACTGATCACAGCCAATAAACATACCGAATCGACCTTGACGTAACACCAATTCTCCCTGATGACACGCCGGACAAGCCACGCCAAGGGCTTTTACTACATGGCCATCGCCATGATGTAACGCTTTGGTATAGTGGCAGTCTGGGTAGGCCGTACAGGCCAGAAACGGGCCTCGTTTGCCCGATTTAAACGCAAGAGCGCTGCCACATTCCGGGCAGCGCTCGTGGGTATTCGGGGTGTTATCTTTACTCATTCACACCTTTTACTGTCATTGATAAGCGTTAATGCACGTATCCCTCTTGTGCGTCGTACAGCATTTCTTCCATCTGTGTATACGCACGTTCGTTACCAGGCACGTTAAACAGCACCATCAAAATAACCCATTTTAGATCATCAAGACCAAATTCTTGGGTCTCGAGTTCCATCACCCGATCGATGACCATTTCACGCGTTTCCGGTGAAAGCACCCCAGCCTGCTCCAAGAATAAGAGGAAGCCTCGGCTTTCTTGGTCAATAAAGCGCGTTTCTTGCTCGGTATAGATTCGGATCGAGCTTTGGGCACTGCCTGATAGGTAAGGCTGTTTATCCGCATTTTGCAACTGTGCCAGCTTTTCAAGCCAGTTCAGGGCTTTATATATATCGTCTTGATGAAAACCCGCGCGGGACAATTCATCTGCTAACTCGTCCTGATCGATCATCACTTCCACATCGCTATGGATGTAGGTTTCGAACAGGTACATAAGAATGTCCATCATGGCTAGCCCCTCCTCGTTCTGACATAGCCACCGGGTACTGCTGCTACAAGCCCCTGGAGTTCTAAGTCTAACAACTGCATCATGATTTCGTGAACCGGTTGGTTGCAGCGCTCAGCCAGTACGTCGACACACGTCGCTTTAGTACCTACGTTAGCCAACAGCTCAGGAAATGGCAATCCTTCATGTGTATCTAACTTAGGCGCGTCACTAAATAATTCGGTTTGTTGACACGCGGCGAAGCTTATCAGGCTATCAATTTCATGCAAGATATCATCGACACAGTCTGTGAGTGTGGCCCCTTGTTTAATCAATTGGTGGCATCCACGCGACTGGACTTGGTCAATGGGCCCAGGAATCGCAAACACATCACGATTTTGCTCAAGTGCATAACGTGCCGTGATCAGCGATCCACTTTGTGGCGCGGCCTCTACCACTAATACGCCTGCCGACAAGCCACTGATCAACCGGTTGCGCCGCGGAAAGTGTTCGGCTCTTGGCGGTGCCTCTGGCCAGAACTCTGAAACCAGTGCGCCCTGTGCTTCAATCCGCTCGGCCAATGCGCGATGTCGTGCAGGATACACATTGGCAAGCCCGCTTCCTAGCACCGCCAATGTCTTACCGTGACCTTCAAGAGCACCTTTGTGTGCTCGGCCATCGATACCGAGCGCAAGCCCACTGGTAATCGCAACACCATGCTCAACCAGTTGTTTAGCAAATTGATACGCCGTTTCTAAGCCTTGCGGGGTCGCGTGACGACTGCCCACCATCGCCAATTGAGGCATCGCCAAGCAAGCCAGATCGCCTTGCACATACAAGAGCAAAGGCGGCCGTGCGATTTCTCGGAGTAATGCAGGGTAAGCTGGGTGGTCAAAGCCAATCAGGTGACAATGCTCTTGCCTCGCCCACTCAAGGCTACGCTCAATCATGGCATGATTGGGATGCGTGATAGCCTGACATTGCTCAGCGGTTAAACCAACCGCGGCAAGATCATGAGCAGTTTGCTCACTCAACGCATCGATGGGCACTTTGGCCAACAGCGCGCGTCGCTGCGAAACGCGCAACCGCGGCACTTGGGTCAGTATCAACCACCCTCGCAGGGATTTATCGCGCATAGGCCAGTTGAGGGGACGGTGGCACCGCATGCATGCCGGCTTTAATTGGCTGACGCGCTTGGGTGATCACCGCCAAACTGACCCACGGATAAGCCCGAACCACCATGGTTTGTCCCACCGTCACATCAGGCAAGGCGGTCATCGGCTGCGCAGTACTGTCACTGGCGTTTTGATAGCGATACTCACCAGGGCCATTTAATACGTTGGCACCAGCTTCAGTGACAGTAAACATTTGCCCGGCTGTCACGCCATCATTGGCGCCTTTATCAAGTACCACAAGCTGACCATTCGCGACATACTCACTGCCATACAGATGCCCCAATAATGTGGCATCAGTTTGAGCCGCTTGGGGCCAAAAGCGCGGATGCGTGTTCTCGGGTAAAGGTAACAAGACATCATTGGGGCGCACTTCTTGCACTACCCGAGTCAATGTCATCACACTGCGCCCTTCACTTCTCGCACGGATGCGTCCATCAGCCACATGTTTTAAGCTCACCATCGCGGTAGGTTCGGCGCTAGCCTCTGACGTCGCAGGGCGTAAAAAGGTTTTCTCAACCCGAAACACTTGCCAATCCTTAGCACTCAGCGACGCATCCACATACAGGGTATCGTGCACTGACAGATATTGACGCCCATCCGCCGAGCCAAGGACGCGAGGCAGCGCCACCAAACGCGCTTTTTCAACCAGCATGTCCTGCTGTAAGTACGGCAGCAGCATAGGATCGACACTGCTCAGCGCTGGCGTCTTAGGCGAACCTCCCTTTGCTGCAATCGCACGCCTAGGCTTATAGCTAACGGTCGGTTTCCCCGCTTGCCATGTGAGGGTGAGCACATCGCCGGGATAAATAAGATTGGGATCTTTTATGGTCGGATTTGCGTACCACACTTCAGGCCATTGCCAAGGGTTATCGAAAAAGGTAGCGGCGATATCCCACAGGGTATCCCCTCGTTCAACCACATATCGCTGACTCTCGGCAGAGCTGGCTGCCAGTACTGGTAGCGCGATAGCCAATAGCCCAGCGGCGGCGAGATTGAATAGCTTTCTTGTCATCAATGTCTTCCTCACCAGACGGATGATGCTGATGCTGTCAATTGGCTGTCAAAATGTCTAGAATTAACCCAATTACCCCGTGCCGCTTTCGGCACAGTTCAATTTTTATGAGACGTTATGGCTTTATTGAACGTATTAACATTCCCAGATGAGCGTCTTCGCACCGTCGCCAAGCCGGTCGAAGCAGTGACGCCTGAGATCCAAAAAATGGTCGACGACATGCTCGAGACCATGTACGACGAAGACGGTATTGGTCTCGCCGCGACTCAGGTGGATTTTCACCAACGTATCGTGGTGATCGATATATCTGAAACCCGTGATGACCCTATGGTGTTAATTAACCCAGAGATCATCGAAAAACGTGGCGAAGACGGTATCGAAGAAGGCTGCCTGTCCGTACCGGGTTCCCGTGCCTTAGTGCCACGTGCTGCCGAAGTGACTGTGAAAGCGTTAGACCGCGACGGCAATCCATATCAGTTTGATGCTGACGACCTGTTGGCCATTTGTGTCCAGCATGAGCTTGACCATTTAGAAGGTAAGCTGTTTGTTGACTACCTCTCGCCATTGAAGCGTCAACGCATCAAGCAGAAGATGGAAAAAATCAAACGCGCTAACCAAAAAGCAAGCTGAGGTCACTTTGAGTACACCGCTGCGTATTGTATTTGCGGGCACGCCGGATTTTGCCGCGCGCCATTTGCAAGCCCTGCTCAACAGCGAGCATGAGGTGATTGCGGTTTATAGCCGCGAAGATAAACCGGCAGGCCGAGGCAAGAAGCTCACGGCAAGCCCAGTGAAAAAGCTCGCGCTTGAGCATAACTTACCCGTGTATCAACCCCGCACGCTGCGTGATGAACAAGCGCAAGCGGAACTGGCAGCCTTAAACGCTGACGTGATGGTCGTGGTCGCTTACGGGCTGATCCTGCCCAAAGCGGTATTGGATACACCGCGATTGGGCTGTGTGAATGTCCACGGCTCTATTTTGCCACGTTGGCGCGGCGCCGCGCCAATTGAGCGTGCCGTGTGGGCGGGCGATACCGAAACCGGTGTCACCATCATGCAGATGGACGAAGGCCTTGATACCGGCGATATGCTAAAAATCGCCACGCTGCCTATCGAAGAAACCGATACCAGTGCCAGCTTGTATACGCGTTTGGCAGAATTGGGGCCCCAAGCCTTGATTGATTGTCTCAATGACATGGCCAACGGCATTATTCTTGCCGAGCCACAAAACGATGCCAAAGCCAACTATGCCGAGAAGCTGACCAAGCAAGAAGCCAAAATTGATTGGACACAAGATGCTGCGTTTATCGGACGCTGCATTCGCGCCTTTAATCCACGTCCAGTCAGCTACTTCACCTTGGGAGAGCAAAATATCAAAGTCTGGCAGGCCAATGTGCTCGACATTGATGTCGACGCCACACCTGGCACAGTGATCAATACCGACAAGCACGGTATTCAGGTTGCTACCGGCAAAGGTGTACTCCAGCTAACACAGCTTCAGCCTCCCGGTAAAAAAGCTATGCAAGCCCATGAGCTGCTCAACGCGCGCCGTGAATGGTTTGAGATTGGTACACAGCTATAATGAACACGGTTTCCCGTGTCATCGTCATTCAAAGGCCAGTCCACTGGCCTTTTTTATTGGTTAACGCCCCTTGGTGGCATACTACTCGCCACTTGGCTGCAATGTAGGTAACAGCATGAATGTAAGAGCCGCGGCTGCCCGCGTTCTGTATCAAGTTGTCGATCAGGGTCAGTCCCTGTCACAACAACTGCCTTTAGCCCAGCAACGCATCGCACCGCGTGACGCGGCCTTATTACAAGAGATGTGTTATGGCACCTTACGTTGGTTGCCACGCCTTGAGCAAATCGTGCAATCCTTGATGGATAAGCCACTGAAAGGCAAACAACGTGTCTTCCATCACCTCATTCTGGTCGGCTTGTATCAATTAGGTTATATGCGCATCCCAGCGCATGCAGCAGTGGCTGAAACCGTGAACGCCACCCAAACACTCAAGCGCCCTCAACTTCGTGGGTTGATCAATGCCATCTTGCGTCAATATCAACGCGAGCAAACCGCGTTAGATGAAGCCAGTACCGCCAATGCCGCCGGCGAGTTTTGCCACCCCAGTTGGCTACTCAAGCGGTTACAAGAAGCCTATCCCGAGCAATGGCAAGCAATTGTCGCAGCCAACCATCAAAAAGCGCCCATGTGGCTGCGGGTTAATCGTCAGTACCATCGCCCTGATACCTATCTTGCACTACTCAAAGAAGCGGGCATTGATGGGGAGTGCCTCGTTGAAGCAGGTGATGCAATCAAATTGACCAAGCCGTGCGATGTCTCGCGCTTACCGGGGTTTGACCAAGGTTGGGTATCCGTTCAAGACGCCGCAGCCCAACTCGCCATCGACTACCTGACTCCGCAAGCAGACGAGACGATTCTTGATTGCTGTGCGGCACCGGGCGGAAAAACCTGCCACATCTTAGAGCACCAACCGAGCGCCCATGTCACCGCGATTGACGCCGATGCGCAAAGATTGAGCCGCGTCAAAGAGAACCTTGCTCGACTGGGGCTTAATGCCACGGTGAAACAAGCCGATGCTCGCGAACCCAGCGCTTGGCATTCAGGTCCCGCATTTGACCGTATTTTGCTTGATGCACCCTGTTCGGCAACCGGTGTGATCCGTCGCCACCCCGACATCAAATGGTTACGCCGTGATAGCGACATTGCCGCCCTCGTCACGCTCCAAGCGGCAATCTTGGATGCAATGTGGCAGCAGCTTAAGCCGGGCGGTACCCTTGTGTATGCAACCTGTTCTGTTTTACCCGATGAAAATCGCCATCAAATCCGTGATTTTCTCGCCCGTACACCTGATGCCAACTTGCGCACCGGCTCGTCAGAGGTGCCGGGACGTCAGATTTTACCCGGCGAGCAAGACATGGACGGCTTTTACTACGCATGCTTGGAAAAGTCACTGACCTAAGTGCCAAGCAGGGAGAGTTAATAACATGAAAATCATCATCTTGGGCGCCGGACAAGTCGGCGGCACCTTGGCAGAAAACTTGGTGGGTGAAAACAACGACATCACCATTGTCGATTGTGCGCCTGAACGACTGCGTGACTTGCAAGACAAATACGATCTGCGCGTGGTGCAAGGCTATGCCAGTCATCCCTCAACGCTGCAAGAAGCTGGCGCACAAGATGCTGATATGTTGGTTGCGGTCACCAATTCTGACGAGACCAATATGATTGCTTGTCAGGTTGCGTATACCCGATTTAATACACCTAATCGTGTCGCCCGGATCCGCAGCCCAGAGTACTTGGCAGTCAAAGATCAGCTGTTTAATCGCGAGGCCTGTCCGGTCGATCATTTAATTGCGCCCGAAGAGCTCGTCACCCGCTACATTCGCCGCCTCATTGAATATCCCGGGGCGCTGCAGGTGGTCGGTTTTGCCGATAACAAAGTGGGCTTAGTCGCCGTCAAAGCGTATTACGGCGGCCCGCTTGTCGGAAAGGCTTTGTCGGCGCTGCGAGAGCATATGCCGCACGTCGATACCCGTGTTGCCGCTATCTTCCGTCGCGATCGCCCCATTCGCCCGCAAGGCACCACCATTATCGAAGCCGATGACGAAGTGTTCTTTGTCGCCGCCAGTAACCACATTCGCTCCGTAATGAGTGAATTGCAACGCCTCGAAAAACCCTACAAACGGATCATGATTGTCGGGGGCGGGAATATCGGGGCAGGCCTAGCCATGGCACTTGAACGCCAATACAGCGTTAAGCTTATCGAGCGCGATCCTGCCCGAGCCGAACACCTCTCTGAGTTGCTGGAAGATACCACGGTATTTTGTGGCGATGCCTCCGATCAAGAGCTGTTGAGCGAAGAGCACATTGACCAAATCGATGTCTTTATCGCGGTGACCAACGAAGATGAAGCAAACATCATGTCTGCCATGTTGGCCAAACGCCTTGGGGCAAAGAAAGTCATGGTGCTGATTCAACGCGGTGCGTATGTCGACTTGGTACAAGGCGGCGCGATCGATATTGCCATCTCGCCTCAACAAGCGACTATCTCTGCCCTGCTAACCCATGTGCGTCGTGGTGACATCGTCAATGTGTCATCGCTACGGCGTGGCGCGGCCGAAGCCATCGAGGCCATCGCTCATGGTGATTCTGCAACATCCAAAGTCGTGGGCCGTGAGATTGGCGATATCAAACTGCCCCCCGGCACCACCATCGGGGCAGTGGTACGTGGCGAAGAAGTCTTGATTGCACACGATAAAACCGTGATCCAACAAGACGATCATGTGGTGATGTTCTTGGTCGATAAAAAATACATTCCAGACGTAGAGCGCCTGTTCCAGCCCAGTCCTTTCTTTCTCTAAATCAATGTCCTGTAGGCCAATCTGGCCTACAGGCACACACTTTTGGCTCGCGCACTGCCAGCACCCTAAATTTGGGTATACACTGATAATAACGTGTTTTTTCGGCCCCCGACCGGACAGGGAGTATCAACGTAGCCATGTCGGATGATCAGTTTCAACAATCGACCGGTTTTCTAAAGAAAGCCGTGCCGTTAATGATGAAATACAAGGTGCCCACCACCCCTACCAACTACGCATTGTGGTACACCTATGTCGCGGATACCGATCCTCAACTCAATGCGGATGTAGACGACACGCTCACGCATCATGGCACCTGCAGTCCGCTGCAAAGCGACATGCTCTACCAAAAACACGTCGCCGATAAACACAGCCAAGACATGAGCGCTCTCAAGCAAAGCCTCGAGTCGATGATGACCGAGATGAGCCACTCGATGTCGGATACGTTGCAAGACACCGATGCCTTCCAGAGTGTGTTAGATCGTACCTTCGAACAGCTTGCGCGGGTGGAAGAGGAAGGCTTGTCTATCGATGAGACCATCGCGGTCGTGCGTAACGTGGTTAAAGACTCGCACTCTCTCACCCAGTCAACCCGCTACTTCAAGCACCAGCTCAGTGATGCGCAGCAAGAGATCTCTCAGCTCAAACAGACGCTGGCAGAAATGACAGAGCAAGCCACGCATGATGGCTTAACCGGCCTATTAAACCGCCGTGCCTTCGACCGAGAACTCACCGCCTATATCGACAGCAATCTCACGCCGCCTTTTTGCCTCGCCATGATTGACCTTGACCACTTTAAAAAGCTCAACGACACCTATGGCCATGTGATTGGCGATACCGTGCTAAAACAAGTGGCCAAGCGCCTCAGCGATTACTGTCGTGATGGCATCCAAGCCTTTCGTTATGGCGGCGAAGAGTTTGCTTTGCTCATCCCGCAAAAACGTCTCAATGGCGCCAAGCGTATTGCTGAAACGATACGCACCGCTATCGACCGGATGATTATCAAAGATAGACGCCGTGGCAACACGCTCGACCATATCACGGTATCGATTGGCGTTGCGGAGTACGATAATGAAACGGGTGAGTCTGCGTCAGATCTCATTCATCGTGCTGACAAGCACTTATACAGCGCTAAGAAACTCGGCCGCAATCGCGTGATGCCGATAAATTAATCCTCACCTGCGCCTTATTTGATCTTGGCTAAGTTTCAGCCCAATACGCTCGGGCAAAATGGTGTTTTTTACGTGCCACATATAAAGGACACCTATGAATTGCCATCGCATCAATGAACTGCTCGAGCTGTTAAATCAGTCGTGGCAGAAAACGCCGGAGCGCTCACTGGTCGAGATGCTCACTGTCATTGCCCAAGAGGCTGGTCATCAAGACGGACTGGATAACATCTCGGACGACACCTTGATCTATCAACTCAAAATGCGACTAGAGGATAAAACTGCCCCCATTCCCGGCTTGGCAAAAGACAGCGAAGAGGACTTCAAAGCCGCTATCTTGCGTGCTCGCGGTATTCAATCTTAAGCGGAATGAGGCAGGGAGCACACATAGAGCGCTGTTATAGCTGGAATTGTTCTAGTTTGTGACTGTTTCGCAAACTATGACACTGATAGAGTATTCGCGAATCTGGCTACGCTATAATCACGCGTCACAACGATAAACAGGGTCTGGCAACGTACCAAGGCCTCGACATCCCAAGGAACGCCAATGTCATGAGCAAAGAAAAGATAGACGTCAAAGACGTGACCGCAAAAGAATACAATCCGAAAACCCATAAAGGGGGCGACGATCGCTTTAATCCGAGCAATCGCATCTATGTACGCGCGGTAAAAGGCTATTACCAAAAAATGCGCCGCTACATGGGCTGGTTTTTCATGGTGCTGTTTCTTGCGATTCCTTGGATCCCGTATCAAGGACGCCAAGCGATTTTGCTCGATATCGGCAACCAGAAGTTCACCTTTTTTGGCACCACACTTTGGCCACAAGATCTGACCTTATTGGCAGCCTTGTTGATGCTTGGGGCGTTCGGACTCTTTTTTATTACCACCTTCCTCGGCCGCGTCTGGTGCGGATACCTTTGCCCGCAAACTGTGTGGACCTTCCTGTTTATCTGGTTTGAAGAAAAGCTCGAAGGCGCCGCCAACAAGCGTCGTAAGCAAGACTCATTAAAACTGACGCCTGAGCTAGCCGTACGCAAAACCGCGAAACACGCAGCATGGTGGGTGATTTCTTTAATTACGGGCATGACCTTTGTCGGCTATTTTGTCCCCATGCGCGAGCTGGCGGTGGACTTAGTCACCTTTGATACCAGTTTCTGGGTCGGTTTTTGGGTGATTTTCTTTGCCGCCTGTACTTACGGAAATGCGGGATGGATGCGCTCGATTATGTGTATCCATATGTGTCCCTATGCACGTTTCCAATCTGCCATGTTCGACAAAGACACTTTTATTGTCGGCTATGATGTCGAACGGGGTGAAAAACGTGGCCCACGTCCACGTAAAAAAGATCCTAAAGAGTTGGGGCTGGGTGACTGTATTGACTGTAATTTATGTGTTCAAGTCTGCCCAACCGGCATCGATATTCGCGATGGCCTACAGTATGAATGTATCAACTGTGGTGCCTGTATTGATGCCTGTGATCAAACCATGGACCGCATGGGTTATGAACGCGGACTGATAAGCTATACCACCGAGCATAAGCTTGAAGGGAAGAAGACGGCAGTTATGCGACCCAAACTGGTCGGTTATGGCGTCGTTATGACCATTGTCACGGCTATGTTTATCTACTTAGCCATGTCCGTGATGCCCATGGAATTGGATGTCATTCGTGACCGTAACCAGCTGTATCGCGTCAACAATCAAGGGCTGATTGAGAATACTTACACGCTGAAAATCCTCAATAAGACCCAAAGTGATGAAACCTATACCCTCTCGGTGAAAGGGCTAAAAGACGTGCAATGGTACGGCCCACAAACCGTTAAAGTGCAAGCGGGAGAAGTGTTCTCACTGCCCATCAGTTTAGGCGTAGACACCTACGAGATGACCCAACGCATTGCTGACATCACTTTTGTCATGGAGCGTGCATCGGGCGACAAACAAAAAGAGGTCCAAGCGGAAAGCCGCTTTATTACAGACCTTTAATCAGCCACTCAGCTGATTGGTAACAAGGGCGCATGCAGCGCCCTTTTTATTTGTTACCATGACACTTCTGTGCTGAATGAGTAGCAAACCATGACTGAACCTGGCTTTGATTTTCACGCCCTCACCCCTGAGCATCAACTGGATGCCATTGAGTCGGTAGGGATTTACCCACAATCGGGTTTACTTGCACTGAACAGCTACGAGAATCGGGTTTACCAATTTGTTGCCGATGATAGCAAGCGCTACGTGGTGAAGTTTTATCGTCCTGCGCGTTGGACAGACGAGCAAATTCTTGAAGAACACGCGTTTTGCCAAGAGTTAGTCGACGCGGAGGTTCCCGTCGTCGCCCCACTCGTTCTCGACGGGACCAGCTTGTTTCATTTCAACGGCTACCGTTTTGCATTGTTTCCCAGCGTGGGTGGGCGCAACTTTGAAGTCGACAACTGGGACCAGCTCGAAGCGGTTGGCCGCTATCTTGGCCGTATTCACCAAGTCGGTGCCGCTCGACCTTTTCAGGCACGTGCGCGATTTGATCTCGACACCCACCTCTACCAACCTCGCCAAGCATTGACCCGTGCGAGCCTGATCCCCGATGGGATTAAATCGACCTTTTTCTCCGATCTTGACCGACTGATCGATGCCATTAGCGAAAGATGGCACACCAACTGGCCGATTATCCGTTTGCATGGCGACTGCCACCCGAGCAATATTCTATGGCGCGATGGCCCGTTATTTGTCGACTTTGACGACACCCGCAATGGCCCCGCGATTCAAGATCTGTGGCTGTTTTTAAACGGCAGCCGTGCCGATCAGCTGGCCCAACTTGATACCCTTGCCGAAGGCTATCGTGAGTTTAGTGAATTTCCCGCTGACCAATTGCAACTGATCGAGCCCTTACGTGGTCTGAGAATGGTGCACTATATGGCGTGGTTAGCAAAACGCTGGCAAGACCCGGCATTTCCACGTGCATTCCCCTGGTTTGCTGAGGCAAAATACTGGGAAAGTCAGGTGCTTGCTTTTAAAGAGCAGCTTGCCGCCTTACAAGCGCCATCGCTTACCTTGTACCCGTAAGCGTTCAACCGATAACGGAGAGTCATTCAATGATGCTGAAAAAACTGCTTCCTATCTTGCTCGTACTCGGCCTTGCGGCCTGCTCTGAGCCTGAAACCGTCGAGTCGACAAGCCAACAGGCCACGACGCAAACTCAAACCCAAACTGAGCCAGCAGAAGCGATCGACGTCCCCGCCGCCAAACCCGGCCGCTTCAAAGCGGGCGAGGATTATCAAATTCTAGATACCGCAGCGACCGACACCCCAACGGTAACCGAGTTCTTCTCGTTTTATTGTCCGCACTGCTTCCAATTTGAGCCACTGGTGCAGCAGTTGAAGCAACAAGTGCCAGACAATGCCAAAGTGGTAAAAAATCACGTTTCTTTCATGGGCGGCAACATGGGTGAAGTGGTCACACGTGCCTATGCAACCGCCGTGGTCTTAAACGTTGAAGACACCATGATCCCGGTGATTTTTGACCGTATTCATGTGGCCCAAAATGCGCCCAAGTCGCTAGATGACGTTCGCCAAATGTTTGTCGACAACGGCGTCGATGGCAAAGAGTTCGATTCGGCTTACAACAGCTTTGCCGCCAACTCGATGGCCAAACGATTTGATCAATCTTTTGAAAAAGCCGGCCTACGCGGCGTGCCTGCGGTGATCGTGAACGGTAAATATCACGTGACACCGAAAACCGTCGAAACCCCGGAAGAGTACTTCCAGCTGATTAACTTCCTGTTAAGCCAGAAGTAATCAACTGACTTGGGCGTTGAGATGGCGAAGTAAGCCATCCATCGCCCGATACCCTAAGGCCTCGGCAAGATGAGGGCGGCTTATCGCCTCCGCTTCGGCCAGATCGGCAATCGTCCTCGCCACTTTAATGATCCTATGGTATGCCCGTACCGATAGTCCTAATCGATGCAATGCCTGCTCGAGAAACGCAGCATCCACCTGCGCAAGCCGACAATATTCCTCCATTTCGCGATTGCTGAGTAACGCATTCACTTTCCCTTGCCTCGCCAACATACGCGCACGGGCACACGCGACTCTCGCCCGCACCTTTGCGGTTGATTCACCGCGGTCGCCGCCGCTCGATAACATCCCGCGCGGCAGTGCCGGGATCTCAATCGACATATCAAACCTATCCAGCAAAGGGCCAGATAAACGCGCCAAATAGCGCAATACTTGCTGTGGGTTAGAGCGCGCTAGTTCGCCCTCATGATGGCCTGTCGGGCTCGGGTTTAATGCGCCAATCAACTGAAAACGCGCGGGGAAACGGGTTTTACCGTTAGCACGCGAGATAATAATTTCACCCGACTCCAGCGGCTCGCGGAGCGCATCAAGCACACGACGCTCAAACTCTGGCATTTCATCCAAAAACAGCACCCCTTGGTGCGCCAATGAGATCTCCCCGGGACGCGGGACCGTTCCGCCCCCGACCAGTGCCGCCATAGAGCTAGAGTGATGAGGACTTCGAAACGGTCGCTGACGCCAGTTTCCCTCATGTAAAGGTTGCTGGGTTAATGAAGTGACCGCGGCGGAGGCTAACGCTTCTTCGTCGTTCATGGGAGGAAGCAAGTCGCACAAGCGCGACGCTAACATGGTTTTTCCCGTTCCGGGCGGGCCAACAAAAAGCAGATTATGTGAACCACTGGCGGCGATTTCTAGCGCGCGTTTGCCTTGCTGCTGACCGATGATGTCACGTAAGCAGCGGGTTGGCGCCGGCGTTGTATCACCATGTGGTGTCGCGTTAAGCTGCAAACTCTGTTGGCCAGCTAAGTGCTGACACACTGCGATTAAATCGGGCGCTGACACATGGCGCTCGCTGTCCACCAACGCCACTTGGCTAGCGTTATCATCAGGGACCACGAGCGCTCGCTGCGCTTTTTGACTGGCAAGCGCCGCCGGTAATGCCCCTTTGACGGGACGCAACTGCCCGGATAACGCCAGCTCACCAAGAAACTCAAATTCATGCAGCCGTTTCGCTGGAATTTGCCCTGAGGCGACCAAAATGCCAAGCGCGATGGGCAAATCAAAACGCCCACCTTCTTTCGGTAAATCCGCCGGTGCCAAATTGACGGTAATACGCCGTGACGGAAATTCAAAATTGGAGGTCACAATGGCACTTCTGACCCGATCACGCGCTTCTTTGACCGTGGTTTCCGGTAACCCCACCAGCGCAAACCCTGGCAATCCATTGGAAATGTGAACTTCAACCGTCACATTGGGAGCCTCTACCCCGACACACGCTCGACTATGCACAATCGCTAGCGCCATGACTCTATCCTGCTATTACTATGAAACCTTGCGCTTATGGTGACGAGAGAATTTGTGATTCAGAGTAATTTTTTCTTGTCATGCGAGTGAGGTCTGTGATACCACTACAAATGCACAACAATTAAACATGAGACTCGGCGCCAGATCGAGTTCGTGACTGACCTGTAACAAGCAGGCGCAAACAAAAACATAATTAACAAAACGCCCAAAAATGGGCGACTAACGACAAGAAAAGACAGACAAATGCCAAACTTCGCTACCGTCCTCATTATTCGCCTTATCGTGGTCATTCTACCGCGAGGGGTGTAGGTACGCGAAACACAGCAGCAAACATCGCAACCAAGCCCCCGCACCCAACCAGGTTCGGGGGCTTTTTTCATTCATGTGGTCAAGCCACACAAAAACGGAAGCAGCAAAAATGGAGAGCGCAGACACTGACTATTCGCACACCTGCCCTCCCTGTTCATTCGGGGAGGGGCGACGATGACAGGTGCACAATGGGTTGTGGAAGCCTTACGTAAGCAAGGCGTTGAGACGGTATTTGGTTATCCGGGTGGCGCCATCATGCCAGTCTATGATGCGCTATACGACGGCGGCGTCGAACACATTTTATGTCGCCATGAACAAGGCGCTGCCATGGCCGCCATCGGTTATGCTCGTGCTAGCGGGCGTCCCGGCGTATGCCTAGCGACCTCTGGCCCCGGCGCGACGAATCTGATCACCGGATTGGCTGATGCCATGATGGACTCCGTCCCAGTGGTCGCCATCACAGGCCAAGTGGCCAGCCCATTAATCGGCACGGATGCTTTCCAAGAAATTGATGTCTTAGGTTTGTCTTTGGCCTGTACCAAACATAGCTTTTTGGTCACAGACCCCGCAGACCTTACCGCCACGCTCGAAAAGGCGTTCGTCGTGGCACAATCAGGCCGCCCGGGGCCTGTGTTAGTCGATATTGCTAAAGACGTACAACAAGCGCTGATCCCTGCGCCCCGAGAAGCCTCAGTGCCTGCGCCCACTGGCATCCCTCTAGATGCTGTCGCGCTCGAACATGCCAATGCGCTTATCCAAAAAAGCGAGCGTCCTATGCTGTATGTCGGTGGTGGCGTGGTGTTAGGCAAAGCAACGGCGGCGCTTCGTGACTATCTTACTCGCAGTCAAATGCCCGTTGTCAGTACCCTCAAAGGGCTAGGCACCGTTAACAAAGACTATCCGCACTATTTAGGCATGTTGGGTATGCACGGCACCAAAGCCGCCAACCTTGCGGTACAACAATGTGATTTGTTGATTGCCGTCGGGGCCCGTTTTGATGATCGCGTCACCGGGAAGCTCGATACCTTTGCTCCTCACGCAAAGGTAGTGCATGTGGATATTGATGCCGCAGAATTAAACAAGCTGCGCCGCGCACAAGCGCCGGTTTGCGCTGAGCTGAATACCGTCTTACCCAAGCTCGCCACGCCCAACACCTCACCGGCATGGCAAGAGCAAGTACACCACTGGCAACAGCAGCATGCATGGCGTTACGACCATCCCGGCGATGCCATTTATGCGCCCGCGCTACTGAAAACCTTATCAGACAGCATGCCGGCGCAAACCGTGATCGCCACCGATGTCGGTCAACATCAAATGTGGGTCGCCCAGCATGTGACGCCTAGCGAGCCCGAAAACCTATTGACCTCGGCAGGACTTGGCACCATGGGGTTTGGTTTGCCCGCCGCGATGGGTGCGAAGATCGCTCGCCCCCACGATGAGGTGGTGCTGGTGACCGGTGATGGCTCATTTATGATGAATATCCAAGAGCTTGGTACCTTAAAACGCCGAGGCATCGGCGTGAAAATCATCCTGCTCGACAATCAACGCTTAGGCATGGTGCGCCAGTGGCAACAGCTCTTTTTTGATCAGCGCTACAGCGAGACCAATTTATCTGACAACCCTGATTTTCTCACCTTAGCGCGCGCCTTTGACATACCGGGACACCGTATCCGCTGCAAAGAAGAAATACATGCTGGGCTGACCATGATGATGGGCCATCCCGGTCCTTACTTGCTACACGTTGCTATCGATGAAATGGAAAATGTTTGGCCGCTGGTGCCACCCGGTGCGGCCAACCAACAAATGATGGAGCAAAGCTGATGACACAACACCAATTTTCGATTCATGCTACCCACAGTCCAGAATTGTTGGAGCGCATCTTGCGCGTGATCCGTCACCGTGGTTTTACCGTGCGTCAGCTCAATGTCTCCATGCCCACAGCGGCGGGCGAGGTAATCTTTGACGTGACCGTCGAAAGCCAACGCGCGATCGAGACCTTGCGACCACAACTGACTAAGCTATGGGACGTGGTTGAGGTACTCACACCCTCAACCCAATCACATTCCCTACGCGCATAAAAAAGGAAAATAACATGTCGACAAATACCGCTGATTACATTTGGTCTAACGGTGAAATGATCGCTTGGCAGGATGCCACTGTGCACGTACTGACTCACGCGATGCATTATGGTACCTCCGTCTTTGAGGGGATCCGTTGTTACGACACCCCAAACGGCCCGGTGGTCTTTCGCCATCGTGAGCATATGCAGCGCTTAAAAGACTCAGCCAAAATCTACCGCTTCCCGATCCCCTTTAGTGTCGATGCCCTAATGGAAGGATGCCGCGAAACCCTGCGTGTTAATCAACTGCGCTCGGCGTATATCCGTCCGTTAGGCTTTGTGGGTAACGTGGGTTTAGGCGTTTGTCCGCCTGTAGATACAGAAATGGATGTCATCATTGCCGCGTTCAGTTGGGGCAGCTACCTCGGTGAAGATGCACTGGCCCAAGGCGTGGATGCGATGATCTCAAGCTGGAACCGCGCCGCCCCAAACACCATCCCCACCGCAGCTAAAGCCGGCGGAAACTATTTATCCTCCCTACTGGTAGGAGGCGAAGCTCGCCGCCATGGTTACGCCGAAGGGATTGCTCTGGACGTACGCGGCTTTTTATCCGAAGGCGCGGGGGAAAACCTCTTTGTGATCAAAAATGGCGTGATCAGTACACCACCCGCCACCAGCGCGATTTTGCCTGGGATCACCCGTGATTCGATCATCACCCTTGCAAAAGAACAGGGCTACACCGTGCGCGAAGAGCCGATTGCACGCGAAGCGCTTTATCTGGCCGATGAGGTGTTTATGACTGGCACCGCGGCCGAGATTGTTCCCGTACGCAGCGTCGATCAGATCACGGTCGGCGAAGGCCAACGAGGCCCGATCACCGCCGCGTTACAACAAGCCTTTTTCGGCTTGTTTGATGGCACCACCGACGACAAATGGGGCTGGCTTGACCCCGTAAACCCTCAGCACAGCGAATAAAGGCAAAGGAGCCGTAATTATGCCAACCTATCGTTCCGCTACTACCACCCACGGTCGCAACATGGCAGGGGCGCGCGCGTTATGGCGCGCCACTGGCGTCAAAGATGACGACTTTGGCAAACCCATTATTGCCGTGGTGAACTCCTTTACCCAGTTTGTTCCCGGTCATGTCCATCTCAAAGACATGGGCCAGCTGGTGGCGAAAGAAATCGAGCAAGCCGGCGGTATCGCCAAAGAGTTCAATACCATCGCGGTCGATGACGGTATCGCTATGGGTCACGGCGGCATGCTCTACTCGTTGCCTTCTCGCGAGATCATTGCCGATTCCGTGGAGTACATGGTCAACGCGCACTGTGCCGACGCCATGGTGTGTATTTCCAACTGCGACAAGATCACTCCGGGCATGCTGATGGCCGCTATGCGCCTGAATATCCCGGTGATCTTTGTGTCGGGCGGCCCGATGGAAGCGGGCAAAACCAAACTGTCCGATCAAATCCTCAAGCTCGATTTGGTCGATGCCATGATGCAAGGCGCCAATCCCGACGTCTCCGATGAGCAAAGCGAGCAAATCGAACGCTCCGCCTGCCCAACCTGTGGCTCGTGCTCTGGTATGTTTACCGCCAACTCGATGAACTGTTTGACCGAAGCGCTGGGGCTGAGCCAGCCGGGTAATGGTTCCATGCTCGCCACCCATGCCGACCGTGAGCAATTGTTCATCAACGCCGGCAAACGCATTGTGGGTCTGACCAAACGCTACTACGAGCAGGACGATGACAGCATCTTGCCACGCAATATCGCCAACCGTGCCTCATTTGAAAATGCTATGGCGCTGGATATTGCCATGGGTGGGTCCACCAATACGGTCTTACACCTGCTGGCCGCCGCGCAAGAAGGCGAAATTGATTTTGATATGGATGACATCGATCGCATGTCTCGCCAAGTACCTCACCTTTGCAAAGTCGCGCCGTCAACCCAGCAATATCACATGGAAGATGTGCACCGTGCTGGGGGTGTGATGGGCATTCTTGGGGAGCTACAGCGCGCGAACCTGCTCAATGTCAAACAACAAACCGTGCTGGGGATGAGCCTCGAGGAACAGCTCGCCCAGTATGACATCATGCAAACCGATGATGAGGACGTGAAGTCTTTTTATCGCGCCGGCCCCGCAGGCATCCGCACCACCCAAGCGTTCTCGCAACGTTGCCGTTGGGATACCCTGGATGATGATCGCCAATCCGGGTGTATTCGTGCCCATGAATACGCCTTTAGTCAAGATGGCGGGCTTGCCGTGCTACAAGGCAACATCGCCTTGAACGGCTGCATCGTCAAAACCGCAGGGGTGGATGAAAGCATACTGACCTTTGAAGGCCCCGCGGTGGTGTTTGAAAGCCAAGACAGCGCGGTAGATGCCATTTTAGGTGGCAAAGTGAAAGCGGGTGATGTGGTGGTGATCCGCTATGAAGGCCCGAAAGGTGGCCCAGGTATGCAAGAAATGCTGTATCCGACCACCTACTTAAAATCGATGGGATTGGGTAAATCCTGTGCCCTGCTCACCGATGGTCGTTTCTCTGGGGGGACATCTGGGCTGTCCATCGGCCATGTTTCGCCCGAAGCAGCCAATGGCGGCACCATCGCCTTAGTCGAAGATGGCGATCGGATTCGTATCGATATTCCTAGCCGCGAAATCAGCCTGCTGGTGGATGAAGCCACCCTCGCCACCCGCCGTGCTGAGGTGAACGCTCGCGGTTGGAAGCCTAAAGACCGCCAACGCCAAGTCTCCTATGCGCTAAAAGCGTATGCCAGTCTCGCCACCAGTGCCGATAAGGGTGCAGTGCGCGATCGCAGTAAGTTGGAGGAGTAACCATGCAACAGGCGCAAACGTCACCCGAACACCCCATGGATGGCCCGGATTACTTAAGGAATATTTTACGTGCGCCTGTCTATGAAGTGGCGACTGTCTCGCCACTTCAGGCCATGAAGCGACTCTCTGAACGCTTAGGTAATCAGGTTCAGCTCAAACGTGAAGACCGGCAGCCCGTGCACTCATTTAAGCTACGCGGCGCGCATAACATGATGGCGCAGCTGACAGAGGCGCAGAAAAAAGCGGGCGTGATCGCTGCATCAGCGGGTAACCACGCCCAAGGTGTCGCCCTGTCCGGCAGTAAACTGGGTATCAAAGCCACCATTGTCATGCCCCGCACCACTCCCGCCATCAAAGTTGAAGCCGTTAAAGGCTTTGGGGGGAATGTGGTCCTACACGGCAATAACTTTGATGAAGCGAAAAGCAAAGCACAAGCGCTGGCCGACCAACACGGCTATACCTTTGTGCCCCCTTTTGATCATCCGCAGGTCATTGCCGGACAAGGCACGATCGGGCTGGAGCTGGTGCAACAAAACAGCCACCTTGATTACATTTTTGTCCCGGTCGGCGGAGGTGGTATTGCTGCCGGTGTGGCGGTGCTTATCAAGCAGCTTATGCCCAATATCAAGGTAATCGGAGTGGAGGCGGAAGACTCGGCGTGTCTGCGTGCCGCCTTGGATGCAGGCTTTCCCGTCACCTTAGAGCGGGTGGGAACTTTTGCCGATGGGGTGGCGGTTAAACGGATTGGTGACGAATCATTTCGACTGTGTCAGCAATACCTAGACGACAGTATTACCGTCTCCAGTGATGCGATTTGTGCTGCCGTACAAGATATTTTCGAAGACACGCGCGCGATCTCTGAACCGTCAGGTGCCTTGGCACTCGCTGGTCTCAAGCATTATGTCGACAAGCACCAACTACAAAACAAGCAATTGGGGGCGGTACTGTCGGGCGCCAACACCAACTTCCACTCACTACGCTACGTGTCTGAGCGTGCTGAACTGGGGGAGAAACGTGAAGGCCTACTGGCGGTGACCATCCCCGAGCAAACCGGTGCATTTTTACAGTTTTGCGATATTCTCGGTGGCCGCGCGGTTACCGAATTTAACTATCGCTATGGCGACGACCAATTGGCCAATATTTTTGTTGGGGTACGTTTACTGGGCGGGCAAGAAGAGCTCGACAGTATTCTGCATGATTTGCGCCAAGCCGGTTATCCGGTCGAGGACTTATCTGACGATGAGATGGCCAAGGTACACGTACGCTACATGATTGGTGGGCGACCCTCGGTGCCGCTTAACGAGCGCCTGTATAGCTTTGAGTTTCCGGAATACCCCGGGGCATTACTGCACTTCTTGCAAACCTTGGGCACTCACTGGAACATTAGCTTATTCAACTACCGCAACCATGGCTCAGATTATGGCCGTGTGCTATGTGGGTTTGAACTTGGCGAGCAGGACTTACTCGCGTTTACCGCCCATTTGCGTGAACTGGGTTATGCGTGGAAGGACGAAACGGCTAATCCAGCCTATCGCTTCTTTCTCTCTCGCCGTTAAGCGAATAATACAAAAAGGCCCGACAGGGGGTGCCGGGCCGATAACAGAGGTTAAGCGCGCTTATCTGGCGAGAGTGATACCAGATACTCGGCAATCGATAAGGCGTTATCCATCACCGTTTGGCGCGCCACTTGAGGCAACTGGCTTAACAGACTGGTCAATGCCGCTAAATCATCGCGGTGAGAGAAGGCAATATCTCGCTCGTCTGTTTCACCATAAATAAACCAATTAAATGGGCGACCAGTGATCTCTGCAATCGTGATGAGCGCGAGAATCTTAGGATCGGTCTTTCCCGACTCCACATCCAAGTAGGTTTGGCGCGCCACATTCAAACGCTTCGCCATGTCTACTTGGGTTATTTTACTGAATTCCCGTGCTTCACGGATCCGTTGCGCCATGCTCGCTGTCGAAATCACCATGGTCCATGCCTCATCTCTGTTACCCGGGCCGTTTAAACATCGGTTCCCGTCACATCACCGACCTTGCATTATGCATGGCTCGGCGGGCCTATCATGGGCGTTGTCATCGATAGTGTGATGCTACGCTGCTGATGCCTACCTCAGTAAGCAGGCACTTACCCGCATATCTAATCAGGCAGGCAGGCCTTTAGGCACGCTGTGCGGCCTTAGAATAGTTCACCAAGAATGAGGCCATGTTCACGCTCTGGTTCAAGATCGCCGTACGTGCTTCATGCGGTAAACGAGAGAAGTGCTCCAACAAGCGGTTCACATCTTGCTTGTACTGCACATCGTGCATCTCGACGTCTTCATCGCCATACACAAACCAAACTAATGGGCGCTCAGTCAGCTCAGCGATGTTCGACAACATGCGCACACGCGGTTCGGTTTTACCATTTTCAATATCCAAGTAAGTTTGGCGTGCGACATTGAGTAGCTTGGCCATTTTTACTTGAGTGATCCCTTTCCACTCACGGGCTTCTTTGATGCGCTTAGCGACTTGGTTTTTAGAGTCAATCATTGCTTCCTCTCTACAACTTATCAATGTTGGTACTTGTCCATCGACTATGCACAATGCAGGCCAAGTTATTAGGCAGGAGTAAAAGCAATAAAAATCATAAACTTATGGTATAGAATAGCGTTCTGTTTGTATTTTCAGGCGGGATGTCTGAGATTGAGTGCAAAATGATTTGCATTTTGCAAAATGTGTCACTGCAGATCGCATTTTTGTAGCAAAACGGCAGTAATTGATAAAAGATCAACCACGCTCCTAGTCAGAGCGTGGTGAATGTTAGGCAGGCTTACTCTACAGTAACGGCTTTCGCAAGGTTACGAGGTTGGTCGACGTCCGTGCCTTTAATCAAGGCCACATGATACGACAATTGCTGCATCGGGATGGTGTAGAACACAGGAGCGATGATGTCATCCACGTGTGGCATGGCGATAATGTTCATCCCCTCTTCTGGTGTAAAGCCGGCATCTTGATCGGCAAACACATACAGTTGACCACCACGAGCGCGGACTTCTTCGATATTGGATTTAAGCTTTTCCAACAGCTCATTATTCGGAGCAATCACAATCACTGGCATATCGGCATCAATCAGCGCCAGTGGGCCGTGCTTTAGCTCACCAGCGGCATAGGCCTCAGCGTGAATATAAGAGATTTCTTTTAGCTTTAGCGCAGCTTCTACGGCAATCGGATAAAACTCACCACGCCCTAAGAACAGTGAGTGATGCTTGTCAGCAAAGTCTTCCGCCAGTTGTTCAATGGCTTTATCAAAGGTCAGCGCTTGCTCGATGCTTGAAGGCAGATGATGCAAGGCATCGACAATCTCACGCTCTTTTTCGTATCCGATGGTGCCCTGCATTTTACCCAGTGCAGTGACCAGCATCAGCAGGGCAGAAAGCTGGGTGGTGAACGCCTTGGTCGATGCAACACCGATTTCTGCGCCCGCGCGCGTCATAAAGGCCAGATCGGATTCACGTACCAACGAGGAGCCCGCCACGTTGCAGATGGTCATGGTGGCCATATAGCCACGCTCTTTGGCCAAACGCAGCGCTGCTAGCGTATCTGCGGTCTCACCAGACTGCGATAAGGTGATCAGTACACTGTTCGGACGGGTGACAAACTGGCGATAGCGAAACTCTGACGCGATTTCCACATCACAGCTTATCCCTGCCAGCGATTCAAACCAATAACGCGCCACCATGCCCGCATTATAGGAGGTGCCACAGGCAATAATTTGAATATGCTGCGCTTTAGCAAGAATATCGCTAGCACCGTTACCAATCGCATCCACAATCACGTGATCGTTGCCCAAACGCCCTTCCATGGTATTGGTAAGCGCAGTCGGTTGCTCGTAAATCTCTTTTTGCATGTAATGGCGATACTGGCCTTTGTCCGCCGCGTCGTACTGGGCGCTTGCTTCATGCACCTCTCGCTCAACCGGCGTACCTTCTTGGTTGTAAATCACCACTTCACGACGACTAATATCCGCCACATCGCCCTCTTCAAGGTAGATAAAGCGACGAGTGACATTGAGCAGCGCTAGCTGATCAGAGGCGAGAAAGTTTTCTCCCACACCCAGGCCAATCACCAACGGGCTGCCTGAACGAGCCGCAATCAAACGCTCAGGTTGGTTTTTATCCATCACCACAGTGCCATACGCGCCTTCAAGCTGACTGACCGTGCGCTGGAAGGCGGCGAGGAGATCGCCACATTGACGACGCTCCCAATCAACGAGGTGAGCAATCACTTCGGTATCGGTTTGGGAGTGGAATTGATAACCACGCGCTTGCAATTGTTCGCGCAAGCTGTGGTGATTTTCGATAATGCCGTTATGCACAATGGCAATATCATCACCAGACATGTGTGGGTGCGCATTGGCTTCGCTTGGCTCACCGTGCGTTGCCCAGCGCGTGTGCGCAATCCCTGTGCCTCCCGCAGGGTTGGCGTCAGCCACTGCGTCCGCAAGCGCCGCTACTTTACCCAGTCGGCGTAAACGCGTCATCTGCCCGCTCGTTGTATCGGTAATGGCGACCCCTGCTGAGTCGTATCCGCGATATTCTAAGCGACGTAAGCCTTCAACCAGAATTTCTGCCACATCACGCTGCGCCACAGCGCCTACAATTCCACACATAGTGAGTCCTTATACATTGTCTACACAGATAACGTCTGTGCCGGTTTGTTCTATCGCGCGCCGAGTGTCTTCATCCAACGCATTATCAGTGATCAAGGTGTCGATACTGGACCACGCAAGCTCCAAGTTAGGGATCCGACGGCCAATTTTTTCAGACTCGATCATCACCACCACCTCTCGCGCGACTTCCGCCATCACCCGAGTCAGGCCCGTCATCTCGTTAAAGGTGGTCGTCCCGCGCGCCACATCAATGCCGTCAGCGCCCACAAAAAGCTGGTCAAAGTCGTACGCACGTAAGGTTTGTTCAGCCACTTGGCCTTGAAACGATTCAGAATGGGTATCCCAAGTGCCGCCCGTCATCAGCAGCGTTGGCTCGTGTTCGAGTTCACGAATGGCATTGGCCACCTGGAGTGAGTTAGTCATCACCACTAGGCCACGCTTTTTATCCAATAAAGGGATCAAAGCGGCGGTGGTCGTGCCACTGTCGACCACAATACGGTTGTGGTCCCGAATGCGCGCAGCGGCGGCATCGGCGATGCTTTGCTTTTGTTTCGAAACTTTGACGGCTTGTTCCGAGACCATTTCTTGCGGCACAGGCACCGCTCCGCCATAACGGCGCAGCAACAAGCCATTTTTTTCTAGCTCGGCAAGATCCTTACGGATAGTCACTTCTGACGTTTCAAAGCGTTGAGAGAGTTCGTCAACGCTGACGCTGCCCTGCTCGGTAAGCAAGGTAACGATGGTATGACGACGCTGTTGCGTGTTTCGTTTCGACATGTAACCTATCAACTTTCGTTTCGAAACTTATGGTAGTGAAAACACATCAAAGATCAAGAAAAGAACACAAAAAGTGACGAGAAATAAGCAGATAAACAAGAAATAACAAAAAAGCCCACCAGCAACAGCTGATGGGCTTTTAAGATGGTGCGGAAGGAGAGACTTGAACTCTCACACCTTGCGGCGCCAGAACCTAAATCTGGTGCGTCTACCAATTCCGCCACTTCCGCATATTTTTATGATAGCTCAGCGGGCGGGCTGAGTACCAATTGTCTTGGTGCGGGGGGAGGGACTTGAACCCTCACGTCCTTTCGGACACTAGCACCTGAAGCTAGCGCGTCTACCAATTCCGCCACCGCCGCAAACCGGTGTGATTTCCCGCTTTTGGCGACAAATCGGAAAGAATGGTGGCTACGACGGGATTCGAACCTGTGACCCCATCATTATGAGTGATGTGCTCTAACCAACTGAGCTACGTAGCCAACCTAAAGTGGCTGGGGTACCAGGATTCGAACCTGGGAATGACGGGATCAAAACCCGTTGCCTTACCGCTTGGCGATACCCCAACTTAGTCATGCCGCTTTACGCCACATGCTTTCAAATAATGGTGCGGAAGGAGAGACTTGAACTCTCACACCTTGCGGCGCCAGAACCTAAATCTGGTGCGTCTACCAATTCCGCCACTTCCGCATTCCAAGTTGTTCATCTCACTTCATGGTAGTTGAAGAAAGATGGCGCGTCCGGGAGGATTCGAACCTCCGACCGCCTGGTTCGTAGCCAGGTACTCTATCCAGCTGAGCTACGGACGCGTTGGCTGGGGTACCAGGATTCGAACCTGGGAATGACGGGATCAAAACCCGTTGCCTTACCGCTTGGCGATACCCCAACTGAGGCGCGTATACTAGGCTGGTTTTTATCGGGAGTCAACACCTGATTTTACCAACCGCGCAAGTTTTAGCCGCTTGCGTGAAAAAGCCGTTGATACGCGCTCAACAGACAGTGATTTTACTGTTTTTTCGGCCGTTGCCAAGCCTCAATTGTCCTTGGTTTGGCGCGAGTGATGATAAGTTGACCATCGGAGACATCTTTGCTGATGGTACTACCCGCTCCAACGGTCACTCCTTCGCCAATCACCACAGGTGCCACCAGCTGAGAGTCCGAGCCGATAAAGGCATTGTCTTTAATCACGGTTTTATGTTTATTGGCGCCATCGTAATTGCAGGTGATCACCCCAGCACCAATATTCACGCCGCGCCCTACCTCTGTATCACCCAGATAAGTCAGGTGATTGGCTTTCGACCCTTCCCCTAAGCGAGACTTTTTCATTTCCACAAAGTTGCCGACATGCGCATCGCGAGCCAGTTCGGCCCCCGGACGCAACCGCGTAAACGGACCGACTGTGCACGCTTCACCAACGCTGGCCCCTTCAATGACGCTGTACGGGCGCACTAATGTATTGTCATCAATCTCACAATCAATCAGCACACTGCCAGCACCGATGGTTACGTTATCCCCTAGGGTGACATTGCCTTCGATGATCACGTTGGCGTCAATGGTGACATCCAGCCCACATTGCAGTTGGCCACGCAAATCAAAGCGCGTAGGGTCGATGAGCATCACGCCACTAAGCAATAACTGTTCAGCCTGCATTTTTTGATATTCCCGCTCAAGGCGTGAAAGTTGCAGGCGATTATTGACCCCTTCAACTTCAATCGCATTCACAGGGTGCACAGCTTGAATCGTGCGGCCTTGTTGATGTGCAAGTGCAATCACATCGGTGAGATAAAACTCACCTTGCGCGTTATTGTTATCAAGCTGCGATAACCAATGACGCAAGTCACGTCCAGTCGCCACCAGCACACCGGTATTGATTTCAGTGATGGCAAGCTGGCTATCAGTGGCATCTTTTTGCTCAACAATCGCGACCACTTCCCCATTTTCACGCACAATACGGCCGTAGCCAGTCGGATCGTTTTGATGCACCGTTAATAGACCAATCCCGCCTTCAGGCTGTCCTTCAAGCAAACGGGTTAAGGTTTGCTCTGAAATCAAAGGCACGTCGCCATACAGCACCAAAACCTGCTCATCATCACGAAAATGCGGCGCCGCCTGCTGTACCGCATGACCAGTCCCCAATTGCTCTGCTTGCAAACACCAGTTCACATCGCTATCAGCAAGCACCTGCTTCATAGTATCGCCACCATGACCATAAACCAGATGAATCGACGCGGCGCCTAGCCCTTGGCAAGTGTCAATCACATGTTTCACCATAGGTTTACCGGCGAGAGTATGAAGCACTTTGGGAGTATTAGAATACATACGCGTGCCTTTTCCGGCCGCAAGAATTACTGCACTGTATTGCATAGTCTTTCCGTGATAAGAGAGATGAGTTGTCTATGATATTGCGCTTAGTGTAACGCGTTTTGGCTTGCGAGCGAATCGCGCCGAAAAAGTACACTTGTACAGGCAATAAAAAAGCGACGCCAACGCGTCGCTTTTATTTCACCGTGAGCGCCTGATTAACGCTTATGCTTGGTCAGCTCGATCACTCGAAGCTTCGCAATCGCCTTAGCCAGGTCACTGGCCGCCTGAGCAAAGTCGATGTCACCGTGCTGATTATGGATTCGCTCCTCAGCGCGGCGCTTCGCTTCTTCTGCCTTGGCTTGGTCTAGCTCTTCACCCCGAATTGCCGTATCAGCCAACACAGTCACTGTGCCAGGCTGTACTTCAAGGGTACCGCCAGAAAGATAAATGATCTCTTCGCTACCGCCTAGTTTGACGATGCGAACCATACCAGGCGTGATAGCGGTCAGCAGCGGTGTGTGTCCTGCGTGAATACCCAGTTCACCTTCGCTACCGGTCACCTGAATGTGCTCGGCACGGCCAGAGAACAATTGTCGCTCTGCGCTGACCACATCCAGATGGAAGGTTATCGCTGCCATATCGCCTCCTACTCAAGCCTTACAGGTTTTTCGCTTTTTCGAGCACTTCGTCGATGTTACCGCAGTACAGGAATGCCTGTTCTGGGATATCGTCGTACTCACCACTGAGCAGGCCTTTGAAGCTTGCAATGGTATCTTTCAGCGAAACATAGACACCTGGTTGGCCGGTGAAGACTTCTGCAACGTGGTAAGGCTGCGTCAAGAAGCGCTCAATCTTACGTGCACGTGCAACGGTCAGTTTGTCGTCTTCAGACAACTCGTCCATACCCAGGATGGCAATGATGTCTTTCAGCTCTTTATAGCGCTGAAGCACAGACTGTACGCCACGTGCCACATCATAGTGGTCCTGACCAACCACCAATGGGTCCAACATACGCGATGTTGAGTCCAATGGGTCGATCGCTGGGTACATACCCATAGACGCGATGTTACGTGACAGAACAACGGTTGCATCCAAGTGAGCAAACGTGGTTGCTGGTGACGGGTCAGTCAAGTCATCCGCAGGCACGTAAACCGCCTGTACCGAGGTGATAGAACCGGTACGGGTTGAGGTAATACGCTCTTGCAGCACACCCATCTCTTCAGCCAGTGTTGGCTGGTAACCTACTGCCGATGGCATACGACCCAACAGGGCAGATACTTCGGTACCGGCAAGGGTATAACGATAGATGTTATCGATGAACAGCAGTACGTCACGGCCGTCATCACGGAATTTTTCCGCCATGGTCAAACCGGTCAGTGCAACACGCAGGCGGTTACCTGGTGGCTCGTTCATCTGACCATATACCATGGCCACTTTTGACTCTTCGGGCTTCTCAATGTTTACAACACCCGCTTCCTGCATCTCGTAGTAGAAGTCGTTACCCTCACGAGTACGCTCACCTACACCAGCGAATACAGACAGACCTGAGTGTTGCAGTGCGATGTTGTTGATAAGCTCCATCATGTTAACGGTCTTACCGACACCCGCACCACCAAACAGACCGATTTTACCGCCTTTCGCAAACGGACAGATAAGGTCGATAACCTTTACACCCGTTTCCAAAAGCTCAGTCGCGCTTGACTGTTCTTCGTAGCTTGGCGCTTCACGGTGGATAGAGTAACGCTCTTTCTCACCGATATCGCCACGCTCATCAATCGCATCACCCAGCACGTTGACGATACGGCCGAGGGTTTCTTCACCCACAGGGACTTCGATTGATTTACCTGTATTTTCTACTTCGATTCCACGACGTAGACCATCAGATGAGCCCATAGCAATGGCACGGACTACGCCACCACCTAGCTGCTGCTGAACTTCCAGCACCAGACGCTCGCCTTCACGTTTCACATTCAACGCATCATATACCTGAGGTACTGCGTCTTGTGGAAACTCTACGTCGACTACCGCACCGATGATCTGAACGATCTTACCTGTAGCCATCGTTATTCCTCTAAACTAGTTCGTTAACCCTTGCCTTTACACCGCGCTTGCGCCAGAAACAATTTCTGACAGCTCTTGGGTGATCGCAGCCTGACGGGCTTTGTTGTAGACCAATTGCAGATCATCAATCAGATTCCCTGCATTATCAGTCGCAGCTTTCATCGCCACCATACGTGCCGCTTGCTCACTGGCGAGGTTCTCAACCACACCTTGATACACCTGTGATTCCGCATAACGGACCAATAGGGTATCGAGCAACGGCTTTGGCTCAGGCTCATAGATATAATCCCAAGCATGGCTGCGCTGCATTTCCTCGTCGTCTGACTTTGGCAAAGGCAGCAATTGATCGATCACTGGGGTCTGCACCATGGTGTTCTCAAACTTATTGAAAACCAAGTACAAGCGGTCCAGCTCACCTTCATCATATTTTTTCAGCATCACCCCAACGGTACCGATGAGGTCTTCCAGTGCTGGGGTATCACCCAGACCAGACACTTGCGCCACTACATTACCGCCGTAGCTGTTGAAGAAAGCTGTCGCTTTAGCGCCCACTAAGGCTAAATCAATCTCAGCCCCTTTTTGGGTCCAGCTTTCCATGTCACTGATAGCGCTTTTGAACATATTGATGTTCAAGCCACCACACAGCCCACGGTCTGTAGAAATGATGATGTAACCAACGCGCTTGGCTTCCCGCTCTTCCAAATAAGGATGGCGGTACTCCAAGTTACCCAGTGCAAGATGACCGATCACTTTGCGCATAGTGACAGCGTATGGACGTGACGACTCCATGGCTTCTTGCGTTTTACGCATTTTGGAGGCTGCCACCATTTCCATCGCTTTAGTGATCTTCTGTGTGTTTTTCACACTTCCGATCTTATTACGAATCTCTTTTGCGCCGGCCATAGTTACTCTCCGTTAGTGGGTGACCACCTGAGTGGTCACCTACGTTTTACCAAGTCTGGGTCGCTTTGAAATCTTCCAACAGCTTTTTCAGCTGTGCTTCAACTTCATCGTTATAAGCACCAGACTCATCGATCTGAGCCGCTAGGTCAGCGTACTGACTCTTAGCAAAGGCCAGCAGAGAGCGCTCAAAATCACCGATTTTGTTCAACTCAACGTCTGCTAGGAAGCCTTTTTCCGCAGCGAAAATCACCAGCGCCTGCTCAAACACAGACATAGGTGCATATTGCATCTGCTTCATCAGCTCGGTCACTTTCTGACCGTGGTCCAATTGCTTCTTAGTAGCGTCATCCAGATCGGAAGAGAACTGAGCGAACGCCGCAAGTTCACGATACTGTGCAAGCGCGGTACGAATACCACCAGACAGTTTTTTCATGATCTTGGTTTGCGCAGAACCACCAACACGCGATACCGAAATACCTGGGTCAACCGCTGGACGGATACCTGCATTAAACAGCTCAGTTTGCAGGAAGATCTGACCATCAGTGATCGAGATAACGTTGGTCGGTACGAATGCAGATACGTCACCCGCTTGGGTTTCAATGATAGGGAGTGCGGTCAACGAACCGGTCTTTCCTTTCACTTCACCCTTAGTGAACTGCTCAACATAGTGCGCATTAACACGTGCCGCACGTTCTAGAAGACGTGAGTGCAAGTAGAAAACGTCACCTGGGAAAGCTTCACGGCCTGGTGGACGACGTAGCAGCAGCGAGATCTGACGATATGCAACAGCCTGCTTAGACAGGTCATCGTAAACAATCAGGGCATCTTCACCGCGGTCACGGAAGTACTCACCCATTGCACAACCCGCGTAAGGCGCGAGGTATTGCAATGCTGCCGCTTCAGACGCTGAAGCCACCACAACAATGGTGTTTTTCAGTGCGTCATGCTCTTCCAGTTTGCGCACTACGTTCGCAATGGTCGACGCTTTTTGGCCGATCGCAACGTAGATAGAGTAAATACCAGAATCTTTCTGGTTGATGATGGCATCGATCGCCAGCGCGGTTTTACCGGTTTGGCGGTCACCGATGATCAGCTCACGCTGACCACGGCCGATTGGGATCATCGAGTCAACCGCTTTATAGCCGGTTTGAACAGGTTGATCGACCGATTGACGTGCGATAACACCAGGGGCAATCACTTCGACTGGCGAAGTGGTTTTGGTTTCGATCGGACCTTTACCGTCGATCGGCTCACCCAGCGTATTCACAACGCGACCCAGAAGTTCAGGGCCAGTCGGGACTTCAAGAATGCGACCTGTACCGGTCACTTTCATGCCTTCTTGCAGGTCCGCATAAGGACCCATCACAACCGCACCCACTGAGTCACGCTCAAGGTTCAATGCAAGTGCATAGCGGTTGCCAGGCAGTTCAATCATTTCACCTTGCATAGCATCAGCAAGGCCGTGGATGCGAATGATACCGTCGCTGACTGACACGATGGTACCTTCGTTACGCGCTTCACTTACAACGTCGAATTTCTCGATACGCTGCTTGATCAGATCGCTTATTTCCGTGGAATTAAGTTGCATGCTCCAATTCCCCAAATCAAGACTGCAATGCATCGCTCAGACGGCGCATACGGCCGCTTACTGAGTTATCGATGACCAAGTCTCCAGCTCGAATAACAACCCCGGCAACCAGGGCTTCGTCTACACTACAGTTCAGCTTTACTTTGCGCTCAAGACGCGCGGCGAGCTTGTCACTGATGGCTTGTTGTTGCTCTTCGGAAAGAGCCGTCGCTGAAATCACTTGGACTTCCGCTTCTTTTTCCAGATCGCGGCGCATGGCCAGGAACTGTTCACAAACCTCAGGCAGGGCTTTTAGGCGCTGGTTCTCTGCCATTACCTTAATCAGGTTCTGGCCGAACGTGTTGAGCTGATCGCCACCAACTGCGATAAATAATTCCGCTAACTTGTCAGCGGAATAAGAGGCGTCCAGCATATGTTGGACGCGCTCATCACGGGCGATCTCAGCAGTAAAGGCGAGCATTTCTGCCCATTGGGACAGCTCGCCTTTTTCTACCGCAAAATCAAAGGCTGCTTTCGCGTAGGGGCGAGCGATTGTTGTCAGTTCAGACATTGCTGCCCCTCCTTATTACAGTTCTGCAGTGATTTTATCGAGAAGATCTTTATGGGCATTCTCATCAATAGAACGCTCAATAATTTTCTCGGCACCAATAACAGCGAGCGATGCAACTTGCTTACGCAGCTCATCGCGAGCACGGTTACGCTCTGCTTCCAACTCGGCTTTACCCTGATTCAGGATATTGTCGCGCTCAGCAGCCGCTTCAGCACGCGCCTCGTCGAGGATTTGTGCTTTGCGTTTGTTCGCCTGCTCGATGATGTCAGTTGCAGCGCGCTTCGCTTCTTTCATTTGCTCAGAAGCATTTGCCTGGGCCAAATCCAGGTCTTTGGCAGCACGATCTGCCGCCGCGAGTCCGTCAGCAATTTTCTTCTGACGCTCCTCAATCGCTTGCATCAATGGTGGCCATACATATTTCATGCAGAACCACACAAAGATTGTGAATGCGATTGCCTGGCCTAGCAGAGTTGCGTTGATATTCACAACAGCGCCTCCTTAATCATTAGCTAAAGGGTCTGTTCAGCTACTAGCCAGATTACAGTTGACCTACAAATGGGTTCGCGAAAGTGAACAGCAGTGCGATTACGATACCGATCATTGGTACGGCGTCCAGAAGACCCGCGATGATGAACATCTTCACTTGCAGCATAGGAGCCATCTCAGGTTGACGTGCTGCACCTTCAAGGAATTTACCACCCAGCAGGGCGAAACCAATCGCAGTACCTAGGGAAGCAAGACCTACAATGATGCCCACGGCAATTGCAGAAAAGCTCAATAAAGTTTCCATCACTATCTCCAGTTTTCGTTGTCGGCGTAAACGCCAATAATGACTAACAAATTGCTTACTAACTAAAAAATGTCATCAATGATCTGAGTCTTCGTGTGCCTGCGAGAGATACACGATGGTCAACATCATAAAGACAAAGGCTTGAATTGTAATGACTAGAATGTGGAAGATTGCCCACGGCACAGAACCCAGCCATTGCGCCCACCACGGCAGCAATGCCGCGATAAGAATAAATACCACCTCACCGGCAAACATGTTACCGAACAGACGCATCCCAAGAGAAATCGGTTTCGCCAGCAGCGAGACGACTTCCAACAGGAGGTTGAACGGGATCATGATAGGGTGATTGAACGGGTGCAGAGCCAGCTCTTTTGCAAAGCCGCCTAGGCCCTTAATCTTGATGCTGTAGAAAATCATCAAGAAGAACACGCCCAGCGCCATCGCAAGGGTGATATTTACGTCTGCAGTTGGCACTACTTTCAAGTAAGGAATGCCTAACCAATGTTCCGCTGGATACGGTAGAAAATCGATGGGGATTAAGTCCATCGTATTCATCAGGAATATCCAAACGAAGATAGTCAGGGCCAAAGGTGCAATCAGTGGATTTCGTCCGTGGAAGGTTTCGCGAACGTTATCATCAACGAACTCAACCAAAATCTCGACGAAGCACTGAAACTTACCTGGGACACCTGTCGATGCTTTCTTTGCCACCGATCGGAAGATGCCTAGGAAGACGATACCGATGAGGACAGAGAAAAACAGGCTATCAATGTGAACCGCCCAAAATCCTTCACCCACTGACAAATTAGTCAGGTGGTGAGTGATGTAGCTAGACGGTGTAAGCGCATCACCTGACGCAGCCATAACTCATCCTATTTGTTGTTGTTAATGAATAAAACTGGCGCGAGGATGTTAATCCCTAATGCCAGCAAATAGGCCAGTTTGAGGGGAACGAGTTCCACCTCGATATACAGGTAAGCAAGGACAAACAGGACGACGGTCAGTGAAATTTTTAACACTTCACCGCTGAAGAAGGACGCGACTACAAATTTTGCAGCTCTTGCCCCACTAAAAAGGAAAGCACACGACGCAAATGCAGCATTGGCAATCACAAAGATGCCGCCGCCGATCAGCGCGGATTTTCCCCAGTCGACATTGATAGCGAGTGCCATCACGCTTGCCGTTGCTAATACGACGCCAGCTTGCAAAAGCACCAATTTTGTCGCGATAACACGACCCGGCCGCGCGAGCGTCGATACCATGTATTTGTTCCTCGATTCCGTTCCACTTAGCACTGTTGCCGTGCTGGGAAAACAGCGAAAATTATACGTTTCACCCCAGCTAATGCAATCGCATCGATGTAAAAAAGCGGGGAAAATTTTACAACAGAGTAACCTGATCACAGTAAGCGCTTTTATGTAACAAAAAGCGAATGGCACGGGTCACACTTCTTCGTCGAAAATTGCAAGAATTTGCGCTAACTTGTCAGATTCTTCGAAATTGATCACCAATTTACCACTACCATTTTTCTGTTGTGTTAATGCCACTTTCACCCCAAGCTTGTCGCCGAGGCGCTGCTGCAGTGCCTCTACTTCAGGTGATAATTCTGGCCTTTTCGCTTCAACTTGCGGTGAAAGCATTTTTTTCACCAGTTTCTCTATCTGGCGGACGGTCATTTTTTTGTTGACGGCAGTCAGTGCCGCATCAATTTGCGCGTCTCCTTCCAACGCCAGCAGGGCACGTGCGTGGCCCATCTCGAGTTGTTTGTTAAGCAGCAGTTGTTTTACCCCAGACTCTAACCCATTCAAGCGCAATAAATTGCTGATGGTGGTGCGAGATTTACCGAGCGATTCAGCCAGTTGCTGGTGGGTGAGTGAGAAGTCATTGACCAAGCGTTCGAGCGCTTGAGCTTCTTCCATCGCGTTCAAGTTTTCGCGTTGGATATTTTCAATCAACGCCACCGCACTGGCGACTTTGTCACTCATCTCACGGACCAAGCAGGGCACTTTGGCTAAACCGGCTTGCTTTGCTGCTCGCCAGCGACGTTCGCCAGCAATAATTTCGTACTGCCCGTTTTCTGCGTGGCGAACCACGAGGGGCTGAATAATACCTTGAGCGCGAATGGATTCGGTTAACTCTTCCAGCGCCTCTTCCGCCATATCTTGGCGTGGCTGGTACAGACCCGGCACCAACGCCGATACGGATAATTGCTGCAATTCACTATTGCTCGCATCGGTGGATTCAGGTTCGGATGTATAACGAGACTGAGCTTGTGCACTGGTCGCCAATAAGGCATCCAGGCCCTTTCCAAGACCGCGTTTCGCTGAATTCATTGTGTTCCTCAGGCATTGACAGCGTCGGCAGAAGCGCGTGATTGCTCTTCTCGACGCAGAATTTCACCCGCAAGGGCTAGGTAGGCTTTGGCACCACTGGATAACTTGTCATAGTACATGGCGGGTCGGCCATGACTTGGCGCTTCCGCGAGCCGCACATTGCGGGGAATCACAGTACGATACACCTTATCACCGAAGTGTTTTTTGATCTGATCCGATACTTCGGTCGCTAATCGGTTTCTTGGGTCGTACATGGTGCGCAATACACCTTCAACATGAAGGTCGGCGTTCACGACGCTAGCCAGTTTACTGATGGTATCCATCAATGCAGTGAGCCCTTCCAACGCAAAATATTCACATTGCATGGGGACGAGTACCGAGTTTGCTGCGGTCATCGCATTGATGGTAAGGAGGTTCAAAGACGGGGGACAGTCGATAAAAATGTAATCGTAGCGTGCAACCACAGGCTCAAGCATGGTGCGTAGGCGCACTTCACGGGCAAATACTTCCATCAGCTTGATTTCTGCGGCAGTGACATCACCGTTCGCCGCAATCAGGTCATAGCCACCGGACGTATCGCTGACCACAACTTGTTCAAACGGGGCTTCTTCAACCAGTAGATCGTAGGCGGTGGCATGGACATCGTATTTATCCACACCACTGGCCATGGTCGCGTTCCCTTGTGGGTCAAGGTCGATAAGTAGCACCTTGCGATTAGTGGCTGCCAGCGATGCCGCTAAGTTGACACTCGTGGTGGTTTTACCCACACCGCCTTTTTGGTTTGCTACCGCGATAACTTTACCCACGTGCCTATGACCTCTACTCGTTAATCTTTGCTCTCAAGATTACTAGATGACGCGCCCCTTCCAATCCCGGCACCTTCAAAGCTTTGATATCGGTCACAGAACAATCAGTCGGCAGGGCATCTAGCTCCTGTTGGTCCACCTGTCCTTTCAAAGCGTAAAACAGCCCCCGCGCATGAGGGAGGTGATGGCACCAACTCACCATGTCATTCATCGACGCAAACGCGCGACTTAGCACACCATCAAACCCGGTTTCAGGGATAAACGCTTCGACACGGCTTTGTACCGGCGTGACATTGTCGATGCCAAGCTCGTGCAGCACTTGGCGAATAAAACGAATCCGCTTACCTAAGCTGTCGAGCAAGGTGAACTGTTTATCTGGGTTGGCGATGGCCAAAGGGATCCCGGGCAAACCTGGTCCTGTCCCGACATCGATAAAGCGTTCACCTTCCAAGTGTGGTGATACTACCAAGCTATCAAGGATATGTTTCACCACCATGTCTTCTGGGCGACGAACCGAGGTTAAGTTATAGGCTTTGTTCCACTTGTCGAGCAAGCCTACATAATCAAGCAGCTGCTGTTGTTGCGACGGAGAAAGCGCAAGGCCGGCTTTCGCCAGCCCTTGTTGAAGTTGCTGTTGCATTTAGGCTCCTTTTTTGAGCATGCCGTGCTTTTTCAAATGCACCAGCAAAATCGAAATAGCCGCCGGCGTGACACCTGAGATACGCGATGCTTTACCGATCGTTTCCGGACGCGCGTCTTGTAGCTTGCCACGTACTTCGTTTGAAAGGCCTTTGATCTGCATGTAATCAAGATCAAATGGGATCACTGTATTTTCATGGCGCTGAGACTTTTCGATCTCGTCTTGCTGACGTTCAATATAGCCGGCGTATTTCACTTGGATCTCAACTTGCTCGCTAGCTTGAACATCGTCATGCGCCGGACCAAAGGTCGGCAACGAGACGATATTTTCATAGCGTAGCTCTGGGCGACGGAGTAAATCTTCTCCGTTTGCTTCACGCGTCAGCGGTGTTTTTAGCATGGCATTAAGCGCATGGACATCGTCTGAGTGAGGATGAATCCAAGTACTACGCAGACGCTGACGCTCTTGCTCCATGTTTTCCATTTTTTGGTTGAAGCGAGCCCAGCGCACATCGTCTACTAGTCCCAGCTCTCGCCCTTTTTCGGTTAAGCGCATATCGGCGTTATCTTCACGCAACAGCAAACGGTACTCGGCGCGCGAGGTAAACATCCGGTAAGGCTCTTGGGTGCCCATGGTGGACAAGTCGTCAATCAACACGCCCATATAAGCTTGATCGCGACGTGGGCTCCATCCTTCTTTGCCTTGTGCTTGTAACGCGGCATTACAACCGGCCAACAACCCTTGTGCTGCAGCTTCTTCATAGCCGGTGGTGCCATTGATTTGTCCAGCAAAGAACAAACCGTGGATAAATTTGGTTTCCAGGGTGTGCTTGAGATCGCGCGGATCGAAGAAGTCATACTCAATCGCATAGCCTGGGCGGATCACGCGCGCATTCTCGAACCCTTTGATCGAGTGGATGATCCCCATTTGCACATCAAACGGCAAGCTGGTGGATATCCCATTTGGATACAGCTCAGTGCTGGTCAACCCTTCCGGCTCGACGAAAATTTGGTGTTTGTCTTTGTCCGCAAAACGCATCACCTTGTCTTCGATCGACGGGCAATAACGTGGGCCAATACCTTCAATCACCCCAGCATACATCGGGCTGCGATCAAGATTAGCGCGAATCACATCATGGGTTTTTTCATTGGTATAGGTGATGTAGCACGGAACTTGTTGTGGGTGCTCAGACACATCGCCTAAAAATGAAAACACCGGACATGGAGTATCACCATGTTGGGTTTGCATCACACTAAAATCGACCGAGCGGGCATCGATCCGCGGGGGAGTGCCGGTTTTTAGGCGATCCACCCGAAATGGCAAGGCACGTAAGCGATCCGCGAGTTTGTTTGACGGTGGATCCCCAGCACGACCGCCGGCATAGTTATCCAGTCCAATATGGATTTTACCGCCAAGGAAAGTTCCCACGGTCAAGACCACGGTAGTGGCACTGAATTTGAGCCCCATTTCGGTCTCGACGCCAGTGACACGATCTTGGTCGACGATCAAATCCACCACGGCTTGTTGGAACAGTGACAAATTTGGCGTGTTTTCAAGAGTATGACGAATGGCTGCCTTGTACAGTGCACGGTCTGCTTGAGCACGTGTCGCGCGTACCGCTGGACCTTTCGACGCATTGAGGATTCGAAATTGGATCCCACCTTTATCAATGGCTTGCGCCATCGCACCGCCTAACGCATCGATCTCTTTTACCAGGTGTCCTTTCCCGATCCCACCGATCGCTGGGTTGCACGACATTTGACCCAACGTATCAATGTTATGGGTCAATAACAGCGTTTTTTGGTTCATCCGTGCTGCGGCAAGTGCCGCTTCGGTACCAGCATGGCCACCACCAACAACGATGACGTCAAAGTGATCCTGGTAAAACATGATTAAAGCCTCAACCTGGGTAAGTGTGTGAGCATGAACTAAGCAAAAGGGGCGACATTCTAGCGCTTTTTCTGCCAACAGTGAACCAAACCTTGATCAAGATCGTCTCTGGGCGTTAGCTATATATAAATAAGATCTTTATAT
>NZ_MUFM01000031.1:0-41647 GCF_001996125.1 Salinivibrio sp. PR932
GAGCTATATAATACTGAGTGTTTACTCAAAACAGGTTGGCAACAACAATGAAATATATTTATAAGATAACAATGGCAGTCGTCCTTCTTATGATGTCTTCAACAGGCTTTGCTGCCATCGGGCAATACAAGATTGTGTTAGTGCATGGTTTTCAACCCGCACAACTAAAAACGCGTCCTGCTCATGATGAGGTCATACGAGATGGCGGAGACTATTGGCAAAACTTCTGGCTACAGCATGCTGATGCTCGGATTGACTGGCCTGCCCATGAGCGCATTGAAGGGAAAATAGCCTCCGATTATCTTTGGCCTGCGTTGAAAAACCTTTCCGAGCAAGAAACCTGTCTGTCCGGCTGTATTTTAGTCACCCACTCTACCGGCGACCTAGTAGCACGCTATCTGCTCGATAACCAAGAAAACTGGCTGAGCAACGCAGGGCTAGAGCCCCTCAATATTGTCGGCACCTTTGATTTTGCTGGCGCAGGTGGCGGTGTTGAGTTAGCCAACATCGCAGTAAACCTTGCCGAAGGTGGTGGCTGGCTAAACCATGCGATGAAAAAAGCCGTGTCACTTTGGATGGGACAAATGCCAACCAAAGACAACATTGGCGTACTGAACGACTTAAAAGTAGCCAATGCACGCCAATTGGCGATGTGGCCAGATAACCGAGTGCCACGTATCCGCTTTGTGGGGAATGGCTCTGACTTCTTAGGCGCCACGTCTCCCTTTATTCCGGGTAGTGATGATGGCGTGGTCGCCGCCCACTCAGCCTGTGGTGCCGCCGATGCCGATGAGTTTGATAGTTGCTCCACCACGATTGAGTTTGATGGTAAATTGGATTACGTCCATAAAGGCGTTAAACGCTTTATGCCGTTGCACTATCCGCTGTTGATGGGCGATAAGTATAGCCACCTCACCATCTTTAACCCTTGGCACAAAGGGAAGGTGACAGCGACCGATCCAGAGCTTGTGCTCGGCGATAATGCACGGATTACCGTCGAAACCGTGGAAAAAGATAGCTGGTTTGGTAAGAAATATCGCTTTGTCCGTGATTCCGACCGTGACACTTTGTCCGAGCTAGTTCATGCCCTTCCGCAATAATCCGGCTCAAGCTGTGACCTAACTAACAAAGCTGCTCTTTTGTTCACAAAGAGCAGCTAGTCAGATTTATTCATTTTTATGGGCTGTGTTAGTTTATTCGTGAATAATTAATTAGAGATTGCTATGACTAGACTGCTACTCGCAGTAACCTTGGTGGTATCCATTGGAGTTACTGCCTATCTATGGCTTGATGTTCCCGACGCTCCGCCTGCCACACCAACTGCTGAGCAGAACCATCAACAGCTGTTGCTCGACACAGCTGAATACGAGCCACCAATTCGAGAGTCTACCGCTCGAAATGGGCAATATCGTCCCGAAGAACCCGATATTGTGGAAACCTCGATGACACCAACACTCAGCTACATCGCGGCCGACTATGCGGAGCAAATCCAGCACCCCTCTTATTCGATCCCCATTCCATCCAAACAAAGCCCGTACCTACACTGGAATCGATATGTTTCCACGCCGATGCCGATCCTAGACGGCTCAGTGAAAGCGGCATTAAAGCTCAACCAATACCGCTACTTTTATCCAGAGAACATCCAGGCCTCACTGGTCACCCCAGCCTCTCTTAATCACGCGACCTTATCGGTCATTGATGTCGAGTCTAATCAGGAATTGACCCGCCTCGATGTTACGGATACCCAGTGGAATATTGAGCCAGAGGCCGATTGGCCCATTGAGCTTCGCCTCAAGGCGACACTCAGTTTTGATGGTGGCGACGATGTACTCACCGCCGACTTCCGCCTCTACCAACCCATTGCGGAAGTGAAAGGCGTTAAACCGGTTTTCGGCCGCGGGCCAGATATGGTTATTCCACTCGTTTTAGATATCGATAAAGGCGGTATTTACCGAGTGCGTGCCAATTTATTTACTGCTGACGATCAACCCGTTGCGGTGTTAACCACTAAGACACGCCTCAGTGAGGGAGAGCAATCTCTGGAGCTGCGCGCATTTCGAGCCTCAATGAGCGGCTATGGCGATGAATGGCAACTGAAAGACGTGGTGATTGAACGTATGTCGGGCTATCCCGGTGAACGGGCACAATTTGGCATCAGCCCAGAAGACCATTATTTCCTCGGCATTTTTGATACTGGGCAACTATCTGACGAGCCCTATCAAATGAGCGAGCAAGAGCGGATGCAATTAGAGTTTTTACAGCATGCCGCTCAACGGTCTTAACGGCTCAGCTTTCCATCTGAGTGACTTGCTCTCGTGCGGTATGAATACATCGACGCACAACATGAGCGGTATTAGTCCGCTGCCACGCCAATACGACGTGACTCACTAAGGGCATGTCTTCGACCGCGACCACAGCAACATGATCGCTCAGCTGTGTGGTCAATGATTCAGGCACTAGGGCAATCCCAAACCCCGCAGACACCATTGCCGTTGCTGAATGTAATTGCGGTGCCAGCGAAGCATTTGATGGCGCCAGCCCTGCCCCTTTTAGGGCATCCACTAAGGCATCGTGTAGTCCTGGGCCAATATCACGCGGAAACAGAATAATCGGGTCATCGCCTAGTTGTGACAGCGTCACGCTTTGCTGCTTAGCAAAGGTATGATTGGCGGGCACCACTAGCTTAAATGGGTCAGGAAACAGCGGCGTATGCGCCACGTGTTCACTGGCATAACATGGTAAGCGTAGAAAGGCGAGATCGACATCCTGTTGGCGCAAGGTTTCCACCAACGCTGGCATGGGTAACTCTATGGGTTGAAAATCAATGTCTGGATGGGCTTGCTGTAACCGCCGAACCAGTTCTAACACGGCTTGGCTCACTACCGTGGAGCTGGCAAATCCAAGCCGCAGTTGATTCCGCTCTCCTCGCGCCACTTGTTTGACCCGCTGCACCGCATGATCCAACTGCGTCAAGATTTTCACCGCATCATCATAAAGCACCTGACCAGCGGGTGTTAACGCCACCCCACGGGATAAGCGTTCAAATAAAGGCACCCCCACCTCTTGCTCTAGCTTTTTAATTTGCTGGCTCAGTGGTGGCTGCGCAATGCCCAACTTTTCGGCTGCGCGGGTGAAGTGTCGGCACTCTGCCACCGTTACAAAATACCGTAAATACCTTATCTCCATGACCCTGCCTCCGAGAAATCTCTGATATTCAGTATCTTACCACGTTTTTTATGTGCCATATCTTTTCGATATCAAAGCCAACTTTTTTTATATTGGATGCTATCCACGTCAGCTCGCATCATATCTATAGGTTTCATACAACAAACCGTTTGGTTATCAGAACGGTTGTTAAACACGGTTAACGAGGACGCTTTATGAGCACCCAAACCTGCCACTGTGCCGAGCACATTGCGGCCGCCTACGTTGAGCATCACCAACACACTGGAGAGGGCGAAATCTATCAAACCTCCCTGATGAGTGCCTTGATTGATGGCGTCTATGAGGGTGACACCACCATGGCCGATCTCCTCAAACATGGCGACTTCGGTCTCGGCACATTCAACCAACTCGACGGTGAGCTCATCGCCTTTGATAAAACCATATTTCAGCTGCGCGGTGATGGCTCGGCACGCCATGCCGACCCGGACCAAAAGACCCCCTTTGCGGTCATGACCTTCTTCAAGCCAGAGATCAGCCAGTCTTTTGATCACCCCATGTCGCGCCAAGAGCTGCATGATGTCATCGATAGCTTGGTGCCAAGCGATAACATTTTTTGTGCGGTTCGTATCGATGGTGCCTTTGAGCATGTGCGCACTCGCACTGTGCCCAAACAAACTCCGCCGTACAAACCTATGCTTGAGGCCATCGCTGCACAACCAGAGTTTCGCTTTGACCATGTTAATGGCGTGATTGCAGGATTTCGCAGCCCACAATATACCCAAGGGATCAATGTCGCTGGCTATCACGAGCACTTTATCACTGACACACGCCAAGGCGGTGGCCATGTCCAAGACTACGAATTGGCGTGTGGCACCTTGCAAATTGGACGGGTCTCTAAACTGGTCATTGATCTTCCGACCAATGCCAGCTTCCTCGGCGCGAATTTAACGCCGGACAACATACACGCCGCTATCGAACAAGCAGAAAAATAATATCACCTCCCATTGGGAGGCAACCTCACGAGGAGCCCAGCATGACTAAAAAAACACAGTGGGACAATGGCGCACAACTGATCGCAAATCACCTAGAGCAGCAAGGTGTGGAATACATTTTTGGTATTCCTGGTGCCAAAATCGACCGTCTCTTTGACGCGGTTGAAGACACCAACATTAAGATGATTCCCGTTCGTCACGAGGCGAATGGTGCCTTTATGGCAGGCGTCGTCGGCCGTCTAACCGGTAAGGCGGGTGTGACTATGGTGACCTCTGGCCCAGGCTGTGCCAACTTGGTCACCGGTCTGGCAACCGCAACCTCAGAAGGCGATCCCTTGGTCGCATTAGGGGGCGCCGTGAAACGGGCCGATCAACAAAAACAAACTCATCAAAGCCTTGATACCGTGAGCGTATTCCGCTCCGTCACCAAATACAGCGCCGAGGTTCAAGCCAGCACTGCTGCGTCTGAGATCCTTGCCAATGCCTTCCGCTCAGCAGAAAGCGGCCGCCCCGGCGCTGCCTTTGTCAGTCTGCCCATGGACATTCTCAACGAACCCGTGGAAAACGATATTCTCGCGCCAACCTTCCCCGCCCAGCTCGGCATGGCAGATACGCGAGCCATCAACGAGGCAGCCAGTAAAATCAAAGCGGCGAAAAATCCGGTTTTCCTCCTAGGCTTACAAGCCAGTCGCCCCGAGAATGCCGCCGCTATTCGTACTCTGCTTAATCGTACCCAATTACCCGTTCTCGGCACCTATCAGGCGGCAGGTACCGTTGATATTAGCTACTACCAGCGCTTTGCGGGTCGCGTGGGGTTGTTCAACAACCAGCCCGGTGATCTATTGCTCGCAGATGCAGACCTTATCATTACTATTGGTTTTAGCCCGATTGAATACGATCCTGAGCTTTGGAATACCCAACACACAGACATCGTGCATATTGATGTCGAGTCTGCGGAAATCGAGCACTACTATCGCCCCAGCGTTGAGCTCGTGGGTCAAATTGAGCCTACCCTGAAAGCACTCACCGAGCAGCTCGATCACCACTGGCTGATGCCGCCTACCACCGTCGATGTGCTCGAAGAAGTCGCTCACCAACGTCAAGCGATTCGGGCTTATAGCCAGTCACACCAAGAGTTTGCTTTGCATCCGTTACACCTAATCAAAGTGATGCAGGATGTGATCACCCCAGACACAACCTTGTGCTTGGACATGGGCAGTTTCCACATTTGGATTGCCCGTTACCTCAACTGCTTCCGTTCCCGTCAATTGTTGGTCTCGAACGGTCAACAAACCATGGGCGTCGCCCTTCCTTGGGGAATTGGTGCTAGCTTGCTCAATCCCGATCGCAAAGTGGTGTCCGTTTCCGGTGACGGTGGGTTTATGCAATCCAGCATGGAGCTTGAAACTGCTGTGCGCCTCAAATGCAACTTGCTACACATTATTTGGGTGGACAACGCCTACAACATGGTAGAGATGCAAGAGGTCAAAAAATATCAGCGCTTTTCCGGTGTGAAATTCGGCCCGATTGACTTTAAAGCCTACGCCGAGGCGTTTGGTGCCAAAGGTTTTGCGGTCACACGCCAAGAAGAACTTGCCAGCAAATTGAAGCAAGCCATGGACACCGAGGGACCCGCAGTGATCGCGATTCCCGTCGATTATAGTGACAACTACAAGCTAATGGCCCCTCGTGAGGCCGGCAGTATGGATCCGGTATTCGCCTAATAGATAAGTACTTTTTCAAACAAACGTGCTCCTGCCGAGCAGTATCGTGCGAGGAGCCATATTAAAACCCAAAGATGCGTGGTTTAGCGCCGTTTAAAACAAGTCTCTTATTGAGCCCTATATAACATTCGAGTCAGTTCAAATATTTAGCACATAGGACTCATTGCTTAAACCAACACATCTCTTAACATGAAGAAACTATCACAACGATAATGGAGTTCACTATGGCAACGACCCCTCGCACGGTAACGTCTCCGAAAAAATTCATCATCGGAACCGGCCTACTGGCACAACTGCCAGAAAGCATTCAAGACTTTGGTTCTAACGCGTACATTATTTGCGATGAGTTCTTTCTCGATCAGGTGAATCAAACATCGCTTCCAGCCATTGAGCGCGCAGAAGGCTTAGCCGCTCATGTCGAGAAATTTCAATACGAATGTACCCAGCAAGAAATCGATCGTAACCTTGGCATCGCCGAACAACAAAAAGCCAATGTCATTGTCGGTATTGGTGGCGGGAAAACCCTAGATTGCGCCAAAGCTGTCGCGTACGAGCGAAAAGTGCCGGTGATTTTATATCCGACCATTGCTTCAACCGATGCCCCCTGCACCGCCTTGTCAGTGATCTACAAACCTGACGGTGAGTTTGATCGCTACTTATTCTTGCCACAAAACCCAGATGCAGTGATTGCCGATACGGGCATTATTGCCAACGCGCCAGCACGCTTCTTTGCGGCAGGCGTAGGTGATGCATTGGCTACCTACTTTGAAGCACGCGCCTGTTATCGTGCCGACGGCGTTAACTTGGTCCAAAAGCGCCCTTCACGTACCGGCCTTGGCCTCGCTCAGCTTTGCTATGAGTTACTCAGCGAAAACATTGATGCCGCCATGGATGCATTAGCCAGTAAAGTCAGCACACCAGCACTGGAACAGATGATCGAAGCAACAATTTATCTCAGTGGTGTGGGCGCAGAAGCTGGCGGTCTTGCCGCCGCGCACGCGGTGAATAATGGAATGACCGCGGTGGCCGATTTGCACCATGCCCAACATGGTGAAAAAGTCGTCTTTGGCTTGCTAACCCAATTGGTACTGGAAAACGCCCCTAAAGAAGAAATTGATAATGTGGTCCGAATTATCAAAACAGCGGGTTTGCCACTCACGCTCGAACAAATGGGACTAAAAACCTTTATTGAAGAAGAGTGGCGTCAAGTTGCGCGCATCGCATGTGCAGACGGTGACACTATGGGCAATATGCCAATGACGGTCAGCGAAGACGATGTCTATCACGCCATGTTAGCCGCGAATAATATGGCAAAGCGGTATTCCGCGGCCTAAACACATCAACCAACTGACTCACCAAGCGTCCGTTTTTCCCGGGCGCTTTTTTAGTGGCGCACTACCAATCCATGCGCTGCGAGCGCGCGAGCTGTTAAGCCAGATGAAAATCAATCACAAACAACGGAGGACGTTCTGGGTAGATTTGCAAAATCAGCGCTTTCAGCTCAGTCAGCGACATTCCTTCTTGTTGCGCATGACGGGCATTAATGTCCTCGAACGCTAACGGCACAACGCTGTCGATCACAATGTCACACACATAATCATCGGTTTCTAGCTGATGCACCGCGACACGCGAACCAGGTTGATAGTGACTTTCGGACTCATCGCGAATGGTGATGGTTTTAACACCAGCGGCCACCATGGGCGTTAAGGTGGAGAAAAAGGTGATTTTGGTCGGGGCAGTCATGTTGTTTTCTTCCAAACCGTGTTGGCCTATAGTGCGATACGATTAAAAAAGCCCGCGCGCACTTGCACGCGGGCTTTCCATGCCTTGTGACGTTACGCCATCATCGGCACCAATACAAGCGTGCCAATAATCACGGTGATTAATCCGCAGAGAACTGGCACCGAGGTGCGTTTAACCACCTCAAACGGGCTGAGTTTTGCCATCCCAGATGTCGCTACGATCACTCCCGATACAGGCGAAACCGTGCGACCTAAATTAGACGCTTGCAACATGGGGATAATCAAAAACGCTGGGTTAAGCCCCATCTTCGCGGCTAATGAGGGCGCGAGTTCGACAAACGCGTAGAAAGGCGCATTGCCCGACCCGGTCGCAATCGCTGCCGCGACAGTGAGCAGGGTTAGCAACAACATCAGCGCGATACCGCCTGCGCCCGCACTTTCCGCCAAGCCCAATAAGTTGTCAATCGCACCAATCGACATCAAGCCTTGGGCAAATACGCCAGCAGCCACCAACAGCATCACGACGCCTTTAAAGGCATCCGCCATGCCTTCATAGCAGGCATCGAGATCTTCTAGCGTTCTTCTGCCATCAAATTTCTTGGTAGCAAAGTCCACCAATGCCCCCAAGAAGATCGACAAGACCACGATGGTATAAATATCAAGATACAGCCCCTCGATGGTTTTCCCATTGAACAGGAACACTCCGATAATGGGTAAAAACGGCAACACTGCGTAATAAGCAGGTGCGTGGGTTTCTATCTCAGAGACATCCACACGTTCCATCGGCGTGTTTTCTTTTTTATCCAGATATTTATTCCAAAAGTACGCCGCTGCTGCCATCACGATGATCGCACAAATAGAGACCGGCAATACGGTTTCGACCGCAAACACATGGAGAGGCAACCCGGATTTTTCCGCCGCAATCACCACATCGCCCGACGTAGGTGACAAAATAATGGCAGCGGGAGAGGCACACACCGCGGTGGCGGCAGGACGAGAAATGCCCATCGCGGTCATCATCGGGAACAAGGTGGCCATCAGAAGGACACCCAACCCAGTTGCAGAGCTGACTGCCAGCGACATTAAACATGCCACGATATAAGCCGCTACGAGCAGCACATAGGGTGACTTGATCACCGATAGCGGCTTAGAGAACTGTTTCACCACCACATTGTTGGCAYCAATGTGCGACATATAGGCCGCAAAGCCACACAACAACATAATTTGCATCCCGAGGCCGCCACCTCGGTATTGCAGCATGTATTTCACGTATTCAAGCGAGTCGGTAAACAGATTGCCCGTCGACGTTAATTTAGCTGGCAGCACACTGTGTCCGATTAACCCGGTGATAATCAGTAATAAAATCCCTGCGGTTAGCAAGGTACTTGCAGCACGATAGCCTTTGACAATGAAGTAGCCCACCGCCACTGTTACAACGAGCCCAATGAGCAGTTCTAGCATAATTCACTCCGCCAGATGATAAAGATAAAAGAATGGGATGGAATTTACTCAGCTCACTGTACTAAACCCCTGCCTGTAGCACGACAACAACCAAACCCGAGCTTGATTTAAGACAAATAAAAAGCCGCCTATCAATAAAAGGCGGCTTGGCGATCACAGTTTGTCTTAGTTAAGTCATCGGCTAATGGTGGAGATCAAAACGGTCAGCGTTCATCACTTTCACCCACGCCGCCACAAAATCGTGTACAAACTTGGCTTGGTTATCATCTTGCGCGTAAAACTCGGCATAAGCGCGCAAAATTGAATTAGAGCCAAACACTAAGTCGACGCGACTTGCCGTCCACTTCACCGCACCAGAGTCGCGCGCAATGATTTCATAGCGGTTGCGGCCGACGGGTTTCCATTGATACGCCATGTCTGTCAGGTTGACAAAAAAGTCATGACTTAGCTGCCCCACTCGGTCGGTCAGTACACCTTCCGGCGCACCGCCATAATTGGTCCCAAGTACGCGCATACCACCCAGCAATACTGTCATTTCAGGGGCCGTGAGTCCCATCAATTGGGCACGGTCGAGCAGTAACTCTTCAGGCTGAACGGTGTAGTCTTTTTTCAGCCAGTTGCGGAATCCATCTGCAACCGGTTCTAGCACCTCAAACGAAGCCACATCAGTCTGCTCAAGCGTGGCATCACCACGGCCAGGAGCAAAGGGAACGTCGACGGGGAAGCCAGCCGCTTTCGCTGCTTCTTCGATGCCTTGATTGCCTGCCAGCACGATGGTGTCGGCCAAACTAATTTGATGCTTCTGGGCGATATTGCTCAGCACGTTGACGACCTTCGCCAAACGCTCCGGCTCGTTCCCTTGCCAATCTTTTTGCGGCGCCAGGCGGATCCGCGCGCCGTTCGCCCCTCCTCGTTTATCAGATTGCCGATAAGTCCGCGCACTATCCCATGCGGTCGTCACTTTCTCTGCCAGTGTCAGGCCACTGTTGGCAATATCCGCTTTTACCGCCGCGACGTCATAATCGGTGCGTCCTGCCGGTACAGGGTCTTGCCAAATCAAGTCTTCACTTGGCACATCTGGGCCGATGTAACGCGATTTAGGCCCCATGTCGCGGTGCGTGAGTTTAAACCAGGCTTTAGCAAAGGCATCCGCTAACTGCTCGGGATGTTGATAAAAACGCTCCGCAATGCTGCGATAGGTTGGGTCCATTTTGAGTGCCATGTCGGCATCCGTCATGATGGGATTACGACGAATAGAGGGGTCTTCCACATCGACAGGTTTATCTTCTTCTTTGATATCGATGGGCTCCCACTGCCACGCGCCTGCTGGGCTTTTCTTCAATTCCCACTCGTAGTTAAACAACAGATAAAAGTAGCCGTTATCCCATTGCGTGGGATGGGTGGTCCACGCCCCTTCAATGCCACTGGTGACCGTATCGCGACCAATGCCACGCGCTTGATGGTTGTTCCACCCTAAGCCTTGCTCTTCAATCGCTGCGCCTTCCGGCTCAGGGCCGAGCTGTTCCGCATCGCCATTGCCGTGACACTTACCGACTGTATGGCCACCTGCGGTGAGTGCGACCGTTTCTTCATCGTTCATCGCCATGCGCTCGAAGGTGACACGCATATCTTGCGCGGTTTTAAGCGGATCCGGATGGCCATCTACCCCTTCTGGGTTGACATAAATCAGCCCCATCATCACCGCTGCCAATGGGTTTTCCAGATCGCGTTCACCAGAGTAGCGGCTATTCTCAGCATCACTTGGCGCCAGCCATTCTTTCTCTGCGCCCCAGTAGGTATCTTTCTCAGGGTGCCAAATATCCTCGCGGCCAAATGCAAACCCATAGGGTTTTAAGCCCATCGATTCATACGCCATCGTCCCCGCCAGCAAGATCAAATCTGCCCAGCTTATTTTGTTGCCATATTTTTTCTTGATAGGCCACAACAGGCGGCGGGCCTTATCGAGGTTGGCATTATCCGGCCATGAATTTAAAGGCGCAAAACGCTGGTTACCGGTCGCACCGCCACCGCGGCCGTCGGCAATGCGATAGCTCCCCGCGGAGTGCCATGCCATGCGGATCATCAAGCCGCCATAATGCCCCCAATCGGCGGGCCACCAAGACTGACTCTCGGTCAGTAACGCTTTCACATCCTTTTTTAATGCATCGATATCGAGAGTTTTAAGCGCGGCGTGATAATCAAAATCATCATCAAAGGGGGAGGTTTTACTGTCGTGTTGATGAAGAATGTCGAGGTTTAGCGCGTTTGGCCACCAAGTTTTGTGTGCCATCGCTTCCGATGTTGCGCCACCATGCATCACGGGGCATTGACCGACCGACGTTGAGCCTTGTTGAGACATTGCTTTCTCCTTGCTCTTATTGTTCGACAAGCTCTCTTCACAGCGAATCAGCTTGCGCATTGCGTTAATAGGCAATCAGGCGAAGTGTCTGATTGTCCCGACTAATACAACGATAATAGGCATGAGACATCTGCGCTAATCTGTTTTGCCAATTACTGTGATTGCTGACACTCACCTTCACGCCTGAGTCAATTCGTCGCCTTGCTCTAACATACCTGCTCTACCATGCCCACTCACGGTTTTGTAGTACCACACGATAACCGTCCAGATCTTCAAAGGTACGCCCGTCTTTATCCCAGTAGCTATTGTAACTCGGCACAGGTTTAAACCCAGCGGCTTCAATTTGTTGACACGCAGTCTGCCATGCAGCGTGATCCGGCAAGTAAAAGACCAACAGGTTTTCCTGTGACGGTGCTGGACCGACATGGGTGCCGCGATGATGGGTAAATTCAAGGTGATAGTTGTGATGCGGGTGACCAATAATGGCACCATCAAAATCATTATGGCCCGAAAACGTCGCCAATAGCTCAAACCCCAGCCCCTCGCAATACATGTTGGTAATGTCGGCTAAATTGTCAGTGGGTCGTGCCACCCGCATCACGGTGTCTTTATCAATCATTGTGCTGACTCCTCCGGCTCGCAATTCAATGTTTGCATCATGGTGATAGAGTCTGGGGTAAACCCCAGCGCTTGATAAAACGCCTGCGCGTCCTGATTAAACGTCATCACTTCTAGTTTAATTACAGTGGCATGATTGTCTTTCGCCCATTGGGTACACGCAGCCATTAACGCTTTGCCCGCGCCGGTTCCACGCGCATCACGGTCAACCACAATGGTATTCACATGACACATGGGATCATCGACCAGATGAGGAATGTGTACAAACGATTCCAGCCTTGCCGACAAAAAGCCAATCACTTTGTTTTGATGCTCTGCCACCCAAAAGTACTTATCCGCTTCTTGCAGCGCTTGCTGCAAAAACGCCCGACCGCTTGGGCCAGGCGTTGCAAAAAGATGCGGCGCATGTTGATGGTGCATGTCACCAATTTGTACATTTAGAGCGAAGATGGCATCCAAGTCCTCAACCGAGGCGCGTCTCACTTGCATCCTTGTATCCTTTAAATCCTTTTGTGTATTAGGCGATAAAAATCTGCCCTAATACATAACCGAGCGCACAAGCGCTCACCACGCCAATTAAGCCGACCGCCATAAATGAATGGTTGAAATACCATTTACCAATTTTGGTGGTGCCGGATGCATCGAAGTTCACGGTCGCAATATCAGAAGGATAGTTGGGAATAAAGAAGTACCCATACACGGCCGGCATAATACCGATAAGCAGCGCAGGATCGAGCCCTAACCCAAGACCCACCGGCAACATCATCCGTGCGGTCGCGGCTTGCGAATTAACAACCACTGACACGATAAACAAGGCAAGTGCAAAAGACCACGGATATTGAGTGACCATCTCCACAATTCCCGACTTAAATTGCGGCATCGCGTATTGGAAGTAAGTGTCTGACATCCAAGCAATCCCGAAGATAGCAATAGCCGCCACCATCCCGGATTTAAACACCACGCCATTCGGCACATTACGCGGATCTGTTTTGGTCGCCAGTAAGATGATCCCGCCAAAGCAGAGCATCATCATTTGAATAACTACCGACATGCTGATGGCCTTACTCTCCCCTGCCACTGTGCGGATCTCTGGCCACATCGCGATAATCACAATGGTAACGATGGCACTAATGAACAGTAACACCGCATTGCGCGCGGAACGGGGTAACACCTCATCAAGTGACGTCGCGGTGGTATTTTCGATTCGCTCACGCCATTCGGGGTCTTGTAAGCGCGCTTGGTAATCCGGATCGTCATCCAGCTCTTTGCCACGGCGCAAGCTGTACAGAGACATCAGCAAGGTACCGAACAAGGTGGCGGGGACAGTCACCAACAAAATCGAGACTAACGTAATGTCATGTTGAATATCGGCAAGCTGGGCAAGGTAATAGACCACGGCTGCAGAGATCGGCGAGGCTGTAATCGCGATTTGAGAGGCAACCGACGCCGCCGCCATTGGGCGCTCCGGACGAATACCATTTTTCAACGCGACATCACCGATAATCGGCATAATGGAATACACCGCGTGACCAGTACCAAGCATAAAGGTCATGGCATAGGTGACAAACGGCGCAATCAAGGTGACGCGTTTTGGATTTTTACGCAATAATCGCTCAGCCACTTGCAGCATATACTTAAGGCCACCAGCCGCCTCCAAGATAGAAGCACAGGTGACGACCGCAAGAATAATCAGCATCACGGTCACTGGCGGTGACGTTGGCGGCATTTGGAAGATAAACACTTCAATGACCAAGCCAATCCCTGAGACCACGCCCAGCCCAATGCCCCCGTATCGGGAGCCGATATACAGCATTAGCAGTAAGAACAAGAACTCTAAATACAACATACCCTCACCTCTCTACCCGACTACGCAGGCTGTTTTTGTTATGCGTTTAGCCTAGAACTTGTGTCATGCCTGCCAAGTGGTGCCAATAGCCGTTGCAATCGTGGTTGAGCGGTTGCGGGTTATTGCCTGCTTGGTTAGCACGGAATTTGTCTACCCAGTGCAAGGTGTCAAGCGACAGTGGGCTTAACCGCACCACGTCCACCAGCCCTTGCATCGACGGTAAATCGTTAATGAGATTGGTGCACTGCCCGGACTGGGTTTGAATGCCGTTTAGCACAAATACGGCCTGACCCTCTTGTGATTCTGTTAACCGCCCATTGGGATAGTTGAGGCAGCACAGTTCGCAGTCATCTTTGGCACGGTTTTCTGAGCGCGCGGTAAAACAGCGTGCTGAATAAGCCAGTGGTAAGTAACCATAGCCAGTCACCTCCACCTCAAACTGATCGCGAATACCCAGTGCATCGCAGCCGTTCAACATATTCACCAACCAATCGCGCGAAAGCTCCACCGGCATCACCCAGCGCGTCATGCCAAGGTCAACAAATTGCTTTAATGTTTGTGGGTTATAGCAGTTGATAGCGGCCCCCACCACAAAGGGCTGCCGACGCTCACTTAAAAACTGCACCGCGCTCACGTCATTCGCTTCAATGCGAATATCATCATTGTCACAGTAGCGTTTTAGTATGCTCAACTCTGAGGGCGCTTCAATCAGCGCCATGGTCGAGAGCACCACTTGTTTACCAGACTCAGCCAGCTCACGCGCAAGCCCGATCCAGTCTTTGGTTTTCAGCTCTCGCCGCTTAGCACAGACGGTTTCACCGAGATAAATCACATCAGCTTGGCTGTCTGCTGCCGCTTGATAAAAGGCTTCAACCTCAGCCTTAGGCCAGTAATACAGGATCGGCCCGAGAGAAAATTGCATCATAATTCCTTATTGCCACTTGCGATGGTAAGCACCCAAACTGGTTTGCACCCCTTCAGAAAGACTATCGAGCGAATGCGCCCAATCCGGTGCAATATCAAACGCCTCGGGGTTGGCGACACAGCGATCAATCGCTTGACGCCATACCCGTGCAACTTGCTCCACATACGCAGGACTGCGCTGACGACCTTCGATTTTGACCGATTTGATCCCGGCGCGATAAAGCTCAGGCAGGACACTTAAAGTGTTCAAACTGGTGGGTTCTTCCAGTGCGTGATAGCGGTTGCCATCGACACAAAAACGGCCTTTGCAGAGGGTGGGATACCCCGCTTTTTCATCGGCTTGGTACCGATCAATCAAGACCCCGTTTAAGCGCGACTCCAACCCTTGCTCAGTATCTTGCCAGCGCACGAATGCTGCCGGTGAACAAGCGCCCACGGTATTGGGCGATTGGCCGGTAAGATAAGACGATAAATAGCAGCGCCCTTCAGCCATAATGCACAGACTACCGAAGGCAAATACCTCTAAATCGACATCGGTATCGCGTGCTAGTTGTTTAACTTGATGAATAGACAGCACCCGCGGCAATACCACTCGCTTAACGCCATATTGCTGCTGATAGAAACGGATCGCTCCAGCGTTAGTGGCGGATGCTTGAACAGAAAGGTGTATATCCAAATCGGGATAGGTGTTGGCGGCATAATCTAAACAAGCCATATCGGCAAGGATCAGCGCATCGGCACCATTACCGGCGGCGCTGTCAATCGCATATTGCCAGCGGCGCCAACCATCAGGATGGGCAAAGGTATTAATGGCAACGTGCAAGTCTTTGCCGTGGTCATGTACATACTGACTGGCTCGCTGCAATTTGCTGTCGGTAAAGTTCAGCCCCGCAAAGTGGCGCGCATTGGTATCATCTTTTAAGCCGACATACACCGCATCGGCGCCATGTTCGATCGCTTTTTTAACCGCCGGAATATTGCCCGCCGGACAAAGGAGCTCCATAACATTGCATTCCATTTTATGATTGTCCGGCTAAGATAAGGGCGTTGCCAACGTGGGGGGTTGATGTGTATCAAGCTCACTCAAGAAGTACGTGAAGTACTGGACATTTTATCGAATACCTCATTTACCATCGCTTTTAAGTTGATAGACACCACCTACCTGGCTGAGCACTGTCTGTCACATCTAAAATAGCTTTGAGAAGAAAAGCCATAACCATAAGCGAGTACCTATCAAACTGATCCACAGGAAAATCACTTCTTGTGCTCGAGATGCAAAACAACCCAGCTTTACATTCAATACCATATTAAAGTGTTCTTGTGGAACAAGATCCATTAACTATCCGTAGGAAAGCAGCCTGAATAAAACCTGACAGCATATAAACAATCACAGTGAATTTACATACATACAAAGATATGTCTATAAGACCATACTTTAATTTCTAATTTTCAGTTCAACCTTAACGTCTCATGAATAAAATATCAATTTTTACAAAAAGGTAAAGATCAGAACTATTAGCTTTAAACAGCGATGTTATACATCACGCCTTTCTAATTCTAATTATGTTCAGGGAGCATTCAGTTAAACATAGTTAAACTGGCGTTAATGATTAAAATATCAGCTTTAGAATACAAAAAAGACATTCAAAAGCAGGAGTGAAAATGTTGAAAAAAACTATCCCTTTACTTGCATTGACCGCTATAACTACTTTCAATGCAAGCGCAGCAGAAAAACTTGAGCCATTTATTGGTGTTGATATTGGAACACGCCTAAGTGGTAATTTTGAATCATCTTACGATGAAAGCAAAACAGAAACGGATCTAGCTGATTCGCTCGCTTTTGGTATCGAGGGAGGTGTTACCTTAAACGAAGCACACCAGATCAGTGTTGGCTATGATTATCGAGGAACAACCGAAGAACATACTAGCGATGATCTCGAAGTTGGTACAATATACACTAAATATAACTACTTAGTGCCAATTACACAAAAGCTAGCATGGACGGTTGGTGGTAAGCTCGGTTATGAAAAATTTTACGCTGACTTCGACGCTGACGACTTCAACGGTTTAGTCATTGGTGGTCAAACAGGGTTAAACTATCGCTTTAATACATGGAGTGTGGGTACAGAGCTAAGCTATCTTCATCATACTAATGAGTTCGAGCGTAAGTGGAGTGAATCTGGTACACAGCATACCACCAGCGCAAAAATTGGTGATGAAGTATTGTTAATGGCTAACATCAAATATAACTTTTAAGAAAATGTGATTAATTTTCAATTAAGATAGCATTAGGTCTAATGTGATTAACAGGACATCACATTAGACCTGAAAGCGATTTAATATCTTATATCAACACAAATTTAGACAAGCATAGTAACTAAAACCTCATCAGAGATTAAATAGTCGGTAAACTCCTTCCTGAATTAAATATAAGTCATGCAAAAGTAATACTTCCTGTTAGCTCGATTTTAAAGACTTCTTTGACCTTGATCCAAAGGTAGCCCCATCAATCTCGTTACTCTAGTGGCATTCAACCATTGGCACCAAAGGAAAGCCAAATGCTCGTTAACCCAATTACCCAACAACCTCTTAGTCTTCCAATGCCCCAACCAAACCTGATTACACCGGGGCTAAAAGCGATCACTCAATTACCACATGGGCTGCAAGCTCAGATGCTGACCAAAGTCATGAATACCGCTTTTGCGGTGCCGCTGGCAGAGGACGAGTTCGACTTTCTTGCTGGCCGTACCATTCGCATTGGATTGCGCGATCTCAACGCGAATTGGTTTGTGTCGATGAACGAAGACAACCAATTATTGGTCCGCTTGTCTGGGGAAGAGGACGCCAGTATCGAGGGAGATTGGTTAGCGTTTTTGAAAATGGCGACTCACTATTGCGATCCGGATACGCTGTTTTTCCAGCGCCAACTCAGTATCAGTGGTGATACCGAACTCGGGCTGCATGTGAAAAACTTGCTTGATAGCCTCGAAATCGACACCCTACCCAAACCCCTGGCACGCTCACTGACGTTAAGCCATCACTACCTCACTAAACTCGCGTTGTAGTTGTCACGCTTTTCAAGTAGCTGACCCATCAATGGGAGCTTGGATATCATGCTGCCAGCAGCTTGCTAAGTGATCGATAAAGTGGCGCACGACAGGCTGTTGATAACTACGCGATAAATAGACCGCCCACAGTGCACTGGGCGGTAAGCGATAATCGGTCAGCAAAGGTATTAACTCCCCCTGCTCCACATAGGGATTGGCTAAATCACATGGCACACGGACAATCCCTTTTCCCATTCGCGCCGCATTGACCAAGGTGCCTAAGTCGTTGGCGTGAATCGGCCCACTCACTCTTACCTCTTCTCGGCGATTGTCTTTAATAAACTGCCAATGATCACCGCTGACATGAATTAAGCACGGGTGATCACTGAGATCGCTCGGGTGATTAGGCTGCGACGCGTGGGCTATATATGCCGGTGACGCACACACGATAGAATCGATGGCCATGAGTTTGCGGGCAATTAAATGCTCATCCGGCTGAGGTGTGAAGCGCAGCGCAATATCGACCCGCTCATCTACTAAGGGCGTAAATTGGTCGGAGGCAATCACTTCAATGACGACCTCTGGATGCGCATCGGTAAATTGTGTTACTGGCGCAACAAGGATCCCTTGCGCTAACCCGATTGGCGCAGCGACTCGAATACGACCGGTTAAGGCGCCCTGTAATCGTCCAGTCGTCAACGTTAACGCCGCCGCTTCGTCCAAAATACGCTGGCAATGACCATAAGCTTGCTCACCGGCATACGTTAAGCTGACTTTACGCGTTGTCCGATGCAACAGACGCTGCGCAAGCCATTGCTCGACCTCTTGCACATGCCTTGAAACCTGCAAACGCGTTAGCCCGAGTTGTTCGGCCGCCCGCGTAAAGCTTTTGCAATTGGCCACCTCTACAAAACTACGTATTGCCGTTAGCCTATCCATATTATCTCTTTAATTGATACAAACTGTATCTATTATGATTATTTATCCAATAAATGAAAGCCAATAAGCTACATCCATCCAAGCAATCACAGCATGAGGAAGACAATATGAAAATCGCAATTATTGGTGCAACAGGTTGGATCGGTAGCCAAATCGTCGAAGAAGCGCGTCATCGTGGGCATGAGGTTATTGCTCTTGTCCGTCAGCCAGAAAAAGTGACCCGCGACGATGTCGAAGTACGTCAATTCGACTTGCTGGATAATCATCACTCTGTACAACAGGCCGTTGCTGACGCTGATGCAGTCATTGCCGCTGTGGGCGGGCGCGCTGCAGGCAACCATGAGATGGTAGCAACCAGCGCTAAGCGCTTAATTGACGAATTACCCGCGGCTAATGTCAAACGTTTACTTTGGGTCGGCGGTGCTGGCTCGCTAGAAGTTTCACCGGGAGTCGAGCTGGTCAGCCTGCCCGACTTCCCTGACGCTTATAAAGCAGAAGCGCTCGCTCAAGGCGACGCTTTGAAGGTATTCCGTGAACACGCCCATACCCTAGATTGGACGTTCATCAGCCCTGCCGCAGAGATTTTCCCGGGCGACAAAATAGGCCGCTATCGCGTTGGTGCGGATACCTTGCTTACCGATGACCATGGTGACAGCAAAATCAGCGTTGCTGACTATGCTATCGCGATGATCGACGAACTGGAAAGTGGTGCCCACCGTCGCCAACGTATCGGTGTGGCTTACTAATCCAAGCTCATTGCCCAGCGTGCTCACCCGCCAACCAAGGTTGCGTGAGTGAGACCGTCTGGGCATCAAAATCAATACAGGCTTGGGCCCCCAAAGGTGTAGTTAACATCGGATGCGTGTGGCAACTGTCAAAACCATCAACCACTGCGAGCGGCTGGCCATCGAGTATTTCTTCAAGAACGTCATAGGTTGAACGTCCCGTTCCTTTGTTATCAAAAAGCTCGTGTTTACCAAGTAACACCGCGCCTACCGTATCAAACACCCCAGCCAGTTTTAGGTGTGCGAGTGAGCGCTCAACCGTGGCAATATCAAGCAAAGAGTCCTCAATCAGCAGAATATCGCCTGTTTCAATCGCTGGCATATAAGGTGTTCCCCAGATCCCACTCAGCGTATTGAGGTTGCCACCGATAATGCGCCCATTTACCTGACCTTTACCCATAAATTGCCATGCATTCTCATAGGTCGGTTTTGCCTCTGTCTGTTCGCCCCAATCAATCATGACATCCGTCCATTGGGCAGGCATCTTATAGGTCATCGGCAGCGTTACATTCTCAGTTGTTACGGCTCGAAACGCATCAAAGGTTTCATCAACCAGTGGCGGAAACTCCCCTAAAGACGCCACTAATGCTGGCCCATAAAACGTGATTAATCCCGTTTTGGCATAGATACCGAGCAGTAAAGCAGTGAGGTCCGAATAACCCACGATAATCTTAGGATCATCAGCCAGGGCGGCATAATCGATATAGGGAAGTAAAGCATTGCTGTTCATTCCACCAATCGTCGACATGATGCAGCGCACATTCGGATCACGGATCAGCTGGTTGAGCTCTTCCGCACGCGCCTTGATCGAGCCTGAGCGATAGTGATCCGATTGTCCGGTCAATACCCCCGCCTTCAGATCAAAGCCTTGTGCTTTGACATAATCCATCGCGCGTTCAAATCGTTGGGGCGCAAATACGGTGGCTGGTGATGATGGCGAGAAAAAGCCAATTGTCTCGCCTTTTTTAAGAGGTGGTGGCAATAACATCTTGTCTTCCTTGATTTTTAATCTCCCTAGTATTAAATCATCAGGACGAGACAGCCACAATACTCCGCCGATTAATCGTTGTGAGGCGTACTGATAGTCTGACAAATGTGTTCGGCAATTGGCATGGCTGAGGTAGCCGCTGGCGATGGGGCGTTACACACATGGAGACTGCGTGCAGATCGAACGAAGAGGAAATCGCCCACCAGCTCACCGCTATTCAACACCGCTTGGGCACGAATACCGGCTGGGTAAGGGTGTAAATCATCCAATTGAATTGACGGACAATACTTACGAACCTGCTTGAGGTATCCCGGTTTATAATGCGCGTTCCACCATTCTTTTATACCGGTGCTCAGATTCGCTGCAGTGACTCGCCAAAATCCGCGAAAACGCAGCATATCAAGCGTATCACGCCAACTAAAATTGTATGAGGCATACCCCTCGCGTTTCCAGCCCTGAACGGCATTTGGGCCTACCGTCAAACCACCATCAACCATCCGTGTGACATGGACGCCCAAGAAAGGCAAATCTGGGTCCGGCACTGGATAGATCAAATGCGACACTAACTCCCGATGCTTTTTCGCTAGTTGATAGTATTCGCCACGATAGGGGATGATTTGAAACGATGTCGCTAACCCTTGCAGCTTCGCCATGCGATCTGCCATCAAACCGGCACAAACAACTAAAAATTCGGCGTGATAACGTTGCGACTCTCCCTGCGATTGGGTATCAATCAGCACACCGTCGTGGTCTTCGTGTAGCTTCGTCACTTGAGTATTTAGCACAAGATGCCCACCAGCTGCGACAAAGCGTCCGGCCATTTTTTCTGTGACTTGCGCGTAATCAACAACACTGGTCGCTTTGACATAGATCGCGCCTAAACCGCGTACATTCGGTTCAGCACTGGCGAGTTGTTGGGCATCCCAACACTCACACTCGATCTCATTGAGCAAACAACGTTGATACAAATCATGCATCCGCGCCAGTTCTGTCTCTGTGGTCGCGACGATTAACTTGCCACACTGCTTATAAGGAATACCTTCTTGCTCACAAAAAGCTTTGGTCGCGGCAGCGCCACGCTTACAAAAATCCGCCTTCAAACTACCGGGCGGATAATACACGCCAGCATGGATTACGCCGCTATTATGGCCCGTTTGATGTTGGGCCAAAGCAGGTTCCTTTTCTATCAATAAGGTGCGTTTGTTTGGATATCGCTGTTGCAACTGCCAAGCGGTGGCCACGCCGACGATACCGCCCCCAACGACCACAAAATCGTACGCCATTCGCTACTCCTTTCGTCACCCGTTAATCGGTCACGTCCAGAAAATAATACTGGCTAACGTCGCAAATAAAACCAAAAGATTCAAAAAGATGATGAGCGGCATGGTTGCTTTGATGGGTTTGTAGCAATAAGCAAGCGGCTTGGCGGGCACGAGCCTCTTTGAGAGCGTGCGAGATTAATGCCCGTGCGATACCTTGTCGCCGTGAATCCGGCTGCACGTACAAATCGTTAATAATTAAGCCACGGCGCGCCCTCGCTAGTGAATACAAAGGCGTTAGGTGGACAAATCCCACCATGGAGGATTGGTAAGAAGCGGTCAATATACAAGTATCTTGCTCGCGCAACCGCTGCTCAGTAAACGCCCTTGTTTGACTGAGCGGCGGACGAATCGCAAGCCAGCGCTGGTATTGGTCAAATAACACGGTGAGGGTATCTAGATCATTTAACTCCGCTTTTGCTATATGCAACATTCTTTCTCTACCGCAGCGCTATGGTTACTTTTCAGTGTAAGCGCCATCACGACGTTCTGCTGCCAACACCTCAACAGACGAGCATAGAGAGCAAAATATATTTCTTCACACTACGTTGAAATCGCCCACAGTATCTGGGTTGATATGAACACCAACATAAAAAGTTATAGTGCATAAAGTGCGGTAAATAAGGCGACTAAACGCCGCCTCAGTATATGCCGCCCCCTGCAAGGATATAGGAGAATCGTTTGGCTAGATCCGTGTTGCGTCGTGTTCTGATTACGCCATTGAGCGGGTGCGATACCACTTTACTGTAACAGGCGCGAGTTCTTTTAACGCGTTACGCACCATAACGAATGGCACTTTGATGAAGTAGAACGACATCAACACCATCATCATAGGATCTGCATAAACCGCATAATCCGACCAAGGTGAATGCGCCACTAACCAAGCACCTAAAAAGCCTAAGGTGACCGCCAGACTTAATAAGGTGTCCATTTGCCACTGGCGCGATTCCGCCTCCACCAACTGGCTTTGCCCTGCTTGGTTTTTGCGTGCAATCATCCACCATCCGTAACCACAACCCACCACGTTGACAATACCAAACAGCACCGCCAATGACGGGTTAACCGCACGTCCGCCTTCGACCAAGGAAGAGACCGCTTCATACAGAGAGTAACTCACCAACAGCATAATCACGGCGCCTTTAATGGCGACAACAAGCGGTGTCAGCAGCGCACGTGTGATCGGCCGTGCGTAACGCGAGTGGATATACCATGACGCGCCCAGTGACAACAAAGTTAACACTAGACTAATCAACGAGTAGATACCGTCGAACATAATCACTAAAGAGCCAGCAATCCATCCAACGGCAAGGCCGGCGATGGCAAACCCCAATGCGAGAAGGGCCGAAAACACTAATACTGACTTTTCATTGATCACGTTTTGAGAAGACATAAAACACCAAAAGTAGAAAACACGCACATATTCTTGGTGCTACTGCGCCGCTTTACAAACACGAACTTGCTGACATTTTCACCACCCCGCTAAGGAAAAAATGAAAGGCGTTTTATTTCAACAGTTTATGCATAAAAATCACTGTCAATATTTCTGACAGTGAGTGTTCTAAACAAATTTTAGTTATGAGATAGCGCTAAATCGCATTTTGCTTGCATATAACTTTTACGCATACTAAATCTAAATTTAGATTCTTTATGGACTAAGAAGATGAGAAAAGGCGTGTTACTCGCGGCAATTAGCTTGCAGCTTTTCCTCGCGATAACCAGCACAGGATGGTGGCAGTTTGGTGCGGCACTCAGTGCGTTTCTGTTGGTCGCGGTATTACGTTTACCTCAGGACACGCCGCGTGAGTGAACCTGAGGCAACGACGGAGACTAGGCAGCTAGCAGCAGCCAAGCAAGCGATGTACAGGAGATAATCACCCACAGTGCGACACCAAACAATAAGGGTTTGGGGCCTGCCGTGCGTAGCTGGGTGACAGAAATACTGCAGCCGATTAAGAATAAACACACCACTAATACTTGTTTTGAGATGGCGAAAATCACCTCATAGATGGGTTGCGCTTGGACAAAGACATCACTGATACCAATCGCCAGACAATAAAAAACGATAAAGTACGGAATCGTGATTTTTTTAGCGTGGCTGCGAAACATGAGTGCGCTGACAAACGCCACTGGCACAATCCATAATGCGCGCGCAAGTTTGAGGGTGGTCGCAGTGGTTAGTGCTTGCTCACCATAAGCGGACGCCGCGCCCACCACCGATGATGTATCATGAATCGCGATCGCCGCCCAGGTTCCAAACGTGTGCTGATCTAAGCCCAGCGCATGCCCAACCATAGGAAACACAAACAGCGCCAATGAATTCAACACAAACACCGTGCCTAACGCGAGACCAATTTGTTTATCATCCGCATTGATAGCGGGCGAGACAGCTGCGATTGCACTGCCGCCACAAATGGCAGTGCCTGAGGCAATCAGGTGACCCGTCTTTTTATCCAGCCCCATAAGTTTGCCCAGTAATGTGCCAAAAATCAGCGTGCCTGCAATGGTGGCAATAATCAGCCCTATCCCATCGCCTGTCACGGCGAGCGCCTCTTGCAGCGGGATACCAAACCCCAGACCCACAATCGAATAAGCCAGTAACTTTTTGGTGATTTTCGTGAGCGGAATTGCACTTGGCACCCAGCCTAGGGAGGTCAGCAAAAAACCCAATACCAATGCAATCGGCGAGCTCACCCAAGGGGTTAAACAGGCTAACACAGCCAATGAAAAAGGAAGATAACGCGTGTATGCGGTCATAATGATGCTCGGTGAAATTCAGTGACGGCATTGTAGCGCTCAGTGATTGTTCAGAAAATCTTAAACTTTTTAACCTAGGTTAAGTTTTGCTTAACATGTATTGTAAGGCATTGAAAAACAATCATCGAGGCGCACATTTAGAAATCAAACAAGTAATTGGTAATGCTATCACTCAGCCATTGGATCCCAGGATGCTCGGCCATCCCTGAGGCGGTGAATAGGCAGTAGTCTTCTTGGGTTAAGCCATAGGTGTGTTTGATCACCGCTAAGCGCTGTTCTCGTAAGTATTGCCGGATCAGCGGCTCAGGCAACACGCCCCACGCTTCTTCTTGTAAGATAGTGTTGAGCATATATTCAAAGCTCGAAAAGCCAATATAGCGGCGTGAGAAAGGCTGCAGCTCGGGATTGTCTTTTTCATTGAGATAGACCATTACCGCTTGCATGGCATTACGCAGTTGATCATCACTGACCCGACGCAGTCGACTCAACGGGTGCTCGCTGTTGCACACCGACATCATGCGAATTTTACCCAACGGCTGATAGTTGATGCGCGGATCGTCAATGCGCTCGTAGTCCACGCCAAACGCAAAGTCGACTTGTTGGGTTTCAACCAAATTGGCCAAATCACCGCTCGAGGCCAAGACTAGGTTGAAGGACGTCGCCGTAAAGCGCTTATTGAGCTGATGCGCCCAGTCCTGCCAAAGCTGATCGGGGATCGCATCATCACGCGCGATCCACACTTCGGCATTAAAGCCCGCGTTCGCTTGCTCGCACGTACGACGAATGCGGGCCGCGGTGACCGATATACTCTCGAAATCTTTGTACACAGCTTTGCCGATTTCCGACAGTGTTAGACGGTTACCGGTGCGATCGAACAACTCAGCGTTAAGTGATTGTTCTAGCGCTTTAATCGCCATGCTCAACCGTGAACGATTCACATCTAGCTGACGTGCAGCTTCAGACACCGAGCCAGTCTCTGCGACTGCACAAAACGCATCAATTTGGGTTAGATTCATGCCGCCCTCCTCACGCTATCCTACCGGATCGCGGCAAAGACACAAAGCGCTATTACCGCTTGTCAGCGCCCTTTGACGTTCGGCGATTACGCATTCAACCCTTTAAACGCGCTGACTTTTTTAGTGAGCTCTTTCATACGTAAATCAAACCCACTCACCGCCTGTTCACTTTGCTCAAACACTTCTTGAGTGCGAGTACCCTGCTGAGCAAGCTCTTCAATGCTCTGGTTGATTTCATTCACCGCGCCGCTTTGCGTATTGGCACCCTCGGCAATCCGCTCATTATGTTCAAACAATTGCTGCAAATGGCTATCCAAGGTGCGCATACTTTCTACCGCTTGTTGGTGCGTGTCGAGACTATGCTGGCTATCCTGACTGACTTGGTTGATTTGGCCGGTCACATTATCTGACGCCGAGCGCAGCTGATTGATAATTTCTTGGATCTCACTGGTCGACTCGCCGGTGCGTTGCGACAGTGAGCGCACTTCATCAGCAACCACCGCAAAGCCGCGACCATGTTCGCCCGCTCGCGCTGCCTCAATCGCCGCGTTTAGTGCAAGTAAATTGGTTTGTTCCGAGATGGTACTGATGACCTCAAGCACGCGAAGAATATTCTCGATATGGTGATTCAATTCATCCAAACTGCTCTGACTCGAGGCCATGTTTTCGCCTAGTTGTTCAATATGCCGCAGGCTGGTATTCATGCCATTTAAAGCATCTTGAAGCGCCGCATTCCCAGCTTGAGACAACTCGCCAGCGTGATTAGCCGAATCCGTCACGTCGGTAGTGATTTCAGTAATGTCTTGACTCGCGGCAGAAATCGTTTGTAGCGACTGCTGCTGCACCATACCGGCTTGATTCACCTCATGAGCTTGCTGCTTGAGGACACCAAATGCGGACTGCGACTCGTCAACTGTCTGGTTTACCGCTTGCAACGCATCTCGGATACGAGCTAGCAAACCATTGATCTTATTCGCTAAGCGACCGACTTCCGCTTCGTCGTTCACGGCAATCTGGTGGCTAAGGTCGAGTCGACTGGCAATTTCATCGACCTCGGCGGAAAGCTTTTTTATCGGCTGCGTCAAACTACTGATCACCCAATGGGTAACAAGGAGTGCAATAGCAATAAACACCAAGGTCACTAATAAAGATTGGATAAATTGATCCAGGATGGGCCCTGTAATTTGTGCTTTGGGAATCTCAACCACCACAAAACGGTCTAAGTCAGCAAGCCAATAAGACCCCAGCAGAAACGCTTCATCACCGATAGTCACTTCGCTGATCACCGGTTTGTCTGTTCCCTTGGTCACCGCTTGACGAAATGCGCTCGCATTATCCGCATTCAGTGCCGAATCGGTCGGTGCGACCTGCACACTGCCATCGCGCGCGGCAAGCATAGCTCTTCCCTGCTCACCAATGCGAAACCCCTGCACTAGATTCACTAAACTACTTACATTAAACCCTACCCCCGCTACCACATACGGCTGACCCGTCGCAGGGTTTTCTGGCACGCTGCGATAATTAATAAAAATCACATACTGATTGCCATTGGGATCTTTGTTCATGTTCAGCTCATAGGGCTGATTTTTACTCAGAAAATTCGGGTAAAAATCTTTAAACGGATAGGTGGTCATTGATGCGCTGCGATGCTCGCCGTCATAAGTAAAAATATACTTCCCTTGGCTACTATCGAGCGTTGCAAATGCGTTGTCTGCCCCCAAGCGCGTCTTGGCATTCGAAAGCGCTTGATGAATCGGCGCGAGATTGGTCAGATCGCCGCCATTATCCACCCAATCAATCAGTCCAGAGTGATGGGCAAGAAAGTTAGAACCGGTGATCGCAGGTTGTAGCTCATTGCTAATTTCAAACGCCAGCCCCCTCAGCTGGCTGGGTAAAATAATATTCTTGAGATCATCGAGTTGCTTGTTTGCTGACAACATCGCTTGTTGCACCATCGCAATCAAAGTGCTGAGCACTAAGATGGTCGAAAGAACAATATAAATTCGCTTTCTGATTGAAAGAGTTTGCCAACGCATACGCCGTCCTTTTTATTATCATTACTAACCAACATATCAATATTAGTCAGCAAACTAGACAAGCATGATGGATTAATGACAAACGATATAATATACGGTGCTTTGGTGAGAACACTGAGGAAAAGGAATGGAAACATTCAAAATATCAGTATCTTTTCTCTATATTTCTATACAAATTTACCATGATTCAACCCTGCTCAGCGCAAGGGAATAAGATTTAAACGTTTCAAAATATGACAACGGGCACCGGAGAGATGTGAGGAGAACCTGAGAGGTAAAGGAGATAGGATAGCGAGAGTGCTATGGTGCCCCGGGCCGGACTTGAACCGGCACAGCGCGAACGCCGAGGGATTTTAAATCCCTTGTGTCTACCAATTCCACCACCAGGGCAACGCAGTTATGCGTGGTAGCACCATAGTCCGCAGTCTGCGCCGCGAACGAAGGTGTACTTTAATGAAATTTAACGAGAGGTCAATAGCCCTTTTATTCTTTTTGATTCAATTGGTTGAAAAGCAGCCAGAGAAATGCGTTTCGTCGTCAGCAATGAATAAACGCTCATATATCATAAATGGTTTAATCGTATACTTATATGCGTTTACCCACCTTCAAAGCGTGGATAGGCTCATTCAGCGGCCTGTAGCATGGTGGCATTATTCAATGATTCGATCTTTACGTAACTCAGTTTCAAGGGCGGATACCATGACTCGCAACTCAGTAAAGACCTTTTTAACGTGTTTAATATCTGCGCTATTTTTTTCAATATTCCGGAATAGTTGGCTCAACGCCATGGCACCAGCTGATGTTGCCGCGCCTCTTGCCCCATGTGCAAGCGACTTAACCTTATCTTCATCTTGATCATTAACGGCTTGCTCCAACTCCTGCATGTCAGCGCTCAAGCTCTCCCAAAACATTGATAATACGGCGCGCTTCATCTCATTATCATCACTCCCAATGATTTTCTCCAACTGAATATCATCGATGAGAGATGTGCTATCTTCCATACCTCGATTGGATTGGCCAATTGAAGGCTTCATGGTATCTATACGTAGTGAACGTCCTCTAAGCCTGAGCGCTAATACACGCTTTAACGTCTCTAGCTCTACTGGCTTTGCAATATAGTCATCCATCCCAGCTCGCAAACAGTGATCTGCTTCTCCGACTAATGCATTCGCGGTAACAGCAATAATCAGCGTTCGTGGCTTACCTTCTTCGGCTTCTAAACGTCTTATCTCTGACGTCAACTCAAAACCATCCATGTCTGGCATATGGCAATCGGTGATAAGAAGCGAATAGTGACCTTGACGCCACTTCTCCAACGCTTCTCGACCATTTGCCGTCATTTCGTGTTGGTAGCCGAGTTGGCTCAGTTGTTTCGCCAGTACTAGTTGGTTGGTCGGTTGATCTTCTGCACAAAGAATCGCTCCACACTGTTTCGCATCAAATTGATTCGCATTTACGAATGCATCTCCATTACTAATCGCTTGGCTCCAGTCTACATCCGGACTTTCTAGCCCACACATAATAGCTGCGGCTATAACTAGCTCACTCGGTTTGAGCGGACAAGGGCTCAGCCAATATGCGCCAGGGTAAGTATATCTTTCAGCACCGACGGGAGGCTCCCCCAATACGATGCGACGAATATCAGGATGGTCGCTAACAAAGTCTTCACTCGCTGTGACCGCAATCATGGTCTCACATTTCCACTCGGCCCATTCAATCTTATCACCGTCTAAGACATTAGCTGGATTGAGCTGGTTGAAATGCTCGCGATAAGTTGAATATGCGCTGTTTTTTTCTAGAAAAAGGACAAAGGAAAAATGAGAAAAATCGTAATGATGGTAGCGACTATTACCATCATTAGAGCAAGGTGCCGGAATAGTAACCGTAAAGGTACTTCCCTTACCAAATTCGCTGGTAACATCAATCGTGCCCTTCATGAGGTCGACAAAGGATTTGGAGATACTTAAACCGAGCCCAGTACCACCATAACGACGCGTCGTAGAGCTGTCAGCTTGAGTGAATGGACTAAACAGTTTATCTATTTGCTCATCGGTCATACCGACGCCGGTATCTTGAATACTGACAGAAAGTCTTTGGGTACCATGGCAGTAGGATGTCCTGATAAACACATCGCTGACTTCTCTCTCCGAGCTGGTAAACTTAATTGCATTACCAAGTAAATTGAGTAGTACTTGCCTAACGCGAACGGAATCCAATGTGATAAATTCTGGTGTCGCATAATCATGTATAAAATAGAGGTTTACACCGCTTTGGTATGCATGCACCCATAGAGCTTCAAGTGTTTTCTCGATCAAATTGAGTATATTTACTTCAGTAGGGTCAAGCGACATTTGTCCGGATTCAATTTTTGAGAAATCGAGAATATCATTAATAATCTCTAAGAGTGAAAACGACGAATCACGAATCGTAGAGACCATTTGTGCCTGCTCTCTGTTTAACGCGGTTTCTTTTAGCAAATCAACCATACCGATAACGCCATTCATCGGTGTTCTAATCTCATGGCTCATAGTAGCTAAAAATCGAGACTTGGCTTGATTGGCTTTATGAGCAGCAATACTTTCTTTTTCAAGCTTCGCTTGCGTCATTCGTTCTTGAGTAATATCAAGGTTAATGCCAAATAATATTTCTTTTCCACTATCGCTATCTTTCGCTACATTACCGGCCGCTTTAACCCAATGTGTTTTTCTTGTGGTTGGATTAATTATCCGAAACTCAGCATTAAATACTTTGCTTTGGTTAAGCGCCGTTTCAACTTCGTGGACCGCGATGTCTCGGTCCTCAGGATGAAGTGTGTCACGCCAGACTTGATAATCAACCTCACTACCAAGCGAAACACCGTATAGCCGGTACATATTATCGTCCCATTTGAGCTGGCCTGTTGTAACATCCATCGACCAGTTACAAATCCTCCCCGCATCAGACGCTAACTGCATACCTCTAAGTAGTTCATCTCTAGACTTTTTCGCTGCTCGTAATTCATCCTCTATAATTTTCCGAGACTCAATATCTTCAATAACTGCAATAAAATATTTAGGGTTCTCCCATTCATCCAACACGACAGACACTGATAAGGTAGCCCAAACGAAAGTACCGTCTCGTTTGATATAACGCTTATCCATTGAAAATGAGCGTTCCTTACCTGAAATCAGCATAGCTACATTATTTTTACTCTCTGATAAAAAGTCGATATGGGTAATATCTTGATAGTTAAGTTGAAGTAGCGCTTCTTCATTGTAACCAAGTATATCGCATATTTTATCATTTACCTCAATAAAATTACCGTCAAGATCAACTCGACAGATACCAACAGCAGCTTGTCCAAATGCAGTTCGATAGATCAACTCTCGTTCTTTAAGTTCCTTTTGCAGTTTATTTTCTCTTTCTTTAATCTCTTCTTCGGCAGTAATATCTTTGATAATACCGACAAATCCTTTTTCTTTTCCAAACCATGTTTCCCCTATTGAAATTTCTATCGGGAACACCTCTCCTGACTTATGAGACCCGGTTAGCTTCGTAGGTCGCCCTATCCGCTTACGTTCACCAGTCTTGATATATTTTTCGATATATTGGTCGTGGCTAGAATGATGCGGGTCTGACATCAAAATTTTGACATTATGACCAATTAGTTCATCTCTATTTCGCCCAAACATTACTTCTAAAGAGCGATTAGAGTCGATGATAATACCGCGGCTATCGATAGCAACAATACCATCTAGCGCTGTATCTAAAACAGTTCTCAAACGTGCTTCGGATTCAAGCACAGCATTAGTTGCTTTTCTTACTTCTTGAGTTAGTAGCGCTCTCTGCTGGCGTTCAGACCTTTTAATTTCTGTAATGTCAGACTGAATTCCTATAAAATGTGTCAGCTGTCCTTTATCGTCAAAAACAGGGCTAACGTGCAGTTGATTATAAAATAGCTCACCATTCTTTCTATAATTCCTCAATACAACCGTTACAGGTATAGCTGAATCTATAGCAGATCTCAACGTAGCGACTTCTGCTTGTTCTCTATCATCGCCTTGCATAAAACGACAGTTCTTTCCAACCACTTCTTTGGATAAGTAACCTGTATGCTTTTCAAACGCGCTATTTACATAAGTGATCGGTATATCAGGAAGCCTAGCATCCGTAATAATAATACCAATATCGGCTGCATCAATCGCCCGACTCTGAATATCAAGATGAAAACGTTGCTCCTCAATTTCACGATTAAGCCTTTCCCTCTCAATAACAATGTTTTTCAAGTTGAATAGCTCTTCGCTCATTAAGCCAATTTCATCTTTTCTGCTTGCTCTTGGCAATTCAAAATTCTGCTGTCCGTTGGCTAATTTCTTCACCGCATTGGTTAGTTGGCTAAGCGGCACTGTAACTTTACGCGTCAAATAAAAAGCAATAATTAAAATAGCGCACAGTAGTAGCGCTGTCATTATAAATGAATTTTTGTACAAATTATCAGGAGCAAGAAATGCTTCACTGACATCGACGCGGATCATCGCTGACCATCCTAATCCGGGATAGTCATAAGCACCGCGAGTATGGGCATAACCGGTTACTTGTTCTACTTGCTTACGATAATGTGTCGATATATTCGAGCCATTCAAACCAGATACAGCTAAGCGCGCGCCTTCAACCCCATGAGTAGCGAGATTCAGCTGACCAAGAACTTGGAAATCTCGTTCATACGTCGCTTCATTCTGCCCAACTGGGTCATAATCAACAATGATACGTCCTTCTCTGTCTAAAATCGTCAACTCTGAACTTATAAAACCACGGCTAGACAACAAATCATACGTTTCACCAACAATCGCCTCTACTGCTGAAAAATCTACTACATTGACCCAAACACCAATGGCATCTCCTGCTTTGTTATGAATCACCGAGGCAAAAATCATATCGTAGGTGCGTGCATTCTCGTTAAATATAAAACGTTCAGGCCCAGTAACATAAGTACTCTTCGGTTTTTCGGGCACTAATGTTTGACCATTGATGACTTCATTAAACCAAATAGTATTTTTAATATCCAATGCAGAGATTCTTAACTGAGGTAACAATTTTCCATATCGATTTTTACTGTTTACCGCCATAAGATTGCCCTGAATATCAAATATTGCAATCCTCCGATATACTTTATAGTCTTCAACTAGATTATTTAACCGACTAACCACGAGTTCTTGCGAGTTACTTCCTAGTGGGTTTTCTCCCTCAATATTTCCTATAGAGAGAGGGAAGGCATTTGCGTCATGATAACGCTCAAATAGATTCCTATCGATAAGGCGAATAAGTAGTGTCGCTTCTCGTTCGATATTGGCAAGAATAGTATCTTTCAACATCTCTTTGCCTTTTGATGAGACAAAGGTAACGGATGCAAGCATCATAGCACCCAACAGAATCAATACAATTGGTAACTTTATAGAAAGTTTCATTGAGGGTAGGCTCGATTGATAAACCAGGTTTCTGATATAAAATCACTCATCGGCGCCGGTTTTGCGTAGAAATACCCTTGAGCACTATCGCAGCCTAAATGACGAAGAAACTCGACGACTTCAGCGCTCTCAACCCCCTCTGCAACCACGGTGAGCCCTAAGGCTTTGGCCATTTTAACGCTCTGCTCAACAACCGTCGCAGACTTACTATTCGTCAGGCAATCAAAAATAAAACATTTATCAATTTTAAGTTCGTTGAAGGGGATGGCATGTAACTGGGCAATAGATGAATAACCTGTACCAAAGTCATCAATAGAGAGCTTAAACTTAAGCATTCTCATGCGTAGCATTTGTGCATCCGTTATAGCTTGGTCGTCATTGAGTGCTGTTTCTGTTAGTTCGCAAACAATCTGTTGTGTCGGAATACTGTATTCTTCACTGATACCTTTTAACCAATTAGGAAAATTATCATGCTCTAGTACTCTCCCTGATATATTAAAAGAGAATGACAGCGATGAAACGTAATCCCAATTCTGCTTCACATCTTCATATGCGCTTTGGATAATAGACTTCGTCAGCGCTAAAATAAGGGTTGCATCTCCTTCTGCAGCAGGGATAAATAGATCTGGCATCAATATTTTTTGTGGCGATTCTTCTATTCTCGCCAGAACCTCAAACCCTTGAATAGCTTGTGTATTAAGATCGATTTGAGGCTGAAAATACGCCTTTACACTACCCTGTTCAATAAATTGAATAAGCTGTTCCGATGAGAGTGCTCCCTCATTCAAGAGTTTTCCCATGCTTACTGTGGGTAGTGCTGCCCAATCCAATAACATACTCTTGATATCAGCAGCGGTTAACGGCTTGGGTAAACAGCCGATAATTTGGAGGTGATAAAGACGTGCTAGCTGAGATGTGGATTGTAATACGTCTTGTTCTTCACTACTCATCAGAACAATGGCGCCTTGAAAATGACTGGCACCTAAGTATCGCAATACCTCAAAGCCATCCTCTACAGGCATATTTAAGTCACAAAAAATCACATCGATTTGGTGCTCTTCAATGACTCGTTTGGCTTCCTTACCATTACTCGCTTCATAACAGCCCTCGTATCCTAAGTTACGCAAGCAGAGCGATAATGTATGCCTCACCACCTTTTGATCATCGACTATTAATATTTGACACTGTGTCTCAGTCACTTACCAAGCCTCATCATCCCTACCGGCATATGTACCATAACCAGTCAGTACCCCAGTAATATCGCTAAAACGTCCACAGTAACTGTAGTTCATCTACAAGGGTATGAACGTTTATAAGACCAAAGTATGTGATTGTGGTAGGTAAGCTGGCTTGATCGTCGAGCCATGATTTTACAAGTTAGCCAGCACCCCTTTCACAAAGGGGGCTTTGTGCTTAACGTAAACATCTTGATCACGCACACCTTGAGCGAGTATGGCGCGCTTTTCGTTTTCGTATTCAGCGCGCACATCAGGGTTATCGAGCAAATACTGTTTGTACGCAATTTGACGATGATGCTCATCACTGTCTTTTTCAATCACGTGGGCGTGCACCAGAAAGCGCTCACCTTGAAAGATTACAGAGGCATCTTTGCGAGGCCGGTATTCGGGAAAAGGTTGATCGCTGTGCTGATCTTGAAAACCGAGGGCATAGAGGTGAGCGACAGCATCATCACGCTCGCCAGAACGATAGAGAATGGATAAATCAATAATCCCCTTGCCTCCCACTTTGGCAGACGTAGAGCCAAAATGTAGTACCTCAATACGAGGTGTCGAGATATGGTCAGACAGGGCTTGGGCAACGTCTAAGTAAATAGGACGCCAAGGAGAGAAACTGGCGTCAACTAATTGGTAAGGCTCGAGTGTGATCATGTGGCACCTTGCTGGAAAGAGGAATGCTGATAAATACGAGTGACTCGCTACGAGCAGCCTATCGACTGCCATCAGACGATGGTGTTTATCGTACCAGCAGTTCCCATGCAAACAAATCACACCTCTGTGCTAGACGCCTTCCGCGAGCTTAGGATTAGAACCGTACTGATTGCTGTTTTGATCGCCTTCTAGCGCACAGAGTACCAGTATGACCGCCATCCCAAGCAGAGGTATGAACAAAAGCAGTAGCCACCACGCTGAACGTCCTGTGTCATGTAGCCGTCTTGATGTCACCGCCAAGGTTGGCAGCAGCAAGGCTAATGAATACACCATGCTCAACACAACCAATCCCGAGAACTCTGCGACAATATTAATCGCCAACGAGATACAAAAGTTAACCAGAAAAAACATCCAGTATTCCTGGCGGTGCGCACGTCCAGAAAATGTAGCGTACTGGCGCAATACTTTTAAATACCATTCCATACGTTAATCACCTTTTAGCAATAAAGCCGATAATACGTATCTTAGAATGAGGAACGCCGTTAGGACCATGTCAGTGATAAGACATCTGACTGTTTTATCATCAGCTTGGGAGCCTTATCACTGATTTCTTACACAAATAGAAGACGGTTAGCTTTGCAAACCGGCAGCGTGCATCAAAAGCTTAAATAGCCAAGAGACAGCCCCCAATGCCGCTACACTGACTCCCCAGATCGCGATTAACCAAAGCCAACGCTGCCAAGTCGGTTTTGTCATACCAGCCATCAGTGATAGGCCTCGTCCGGATTCACTTTGCCACTAAAGACACGGTAACTCCAATAGGTGTACATCAAAATAACCGGGATGATAAACACCGCGCCAATCAGCATAAATTGCAAGCTTTGTTGTGGTGAAGCAGCCTGCCATATTGTGATGCTGGGCGGAATGATATGCGGCCAAATGCTGATGCCGAGGCCAATAAACCCGAGCAGGGTGACACACAACGCCATAATAAATGGACGATGGTGAGCCTGATCGGGACGGGTACGCCAGAGACGGAGCAAACAAAAAGCCGTCAATAAAGGAACTGGAGAGAGAATGAGCAAATTTGGCAGACTAAACCAACGGTCGGCAACCCCCGGATACGCAAATGGCGTCCAAACACTGACTATCGCGATACTTACCGCCATCAACACAACCAGTCGACGACTCAGGTGGTACATACGCATTTGCAACGCATGCTCCGTTTTCATGATCAGCCAAGTGGCCCCCAGTAAACCGTATGCAATGATCAGTCCTATGCCGCAAAAGAGAGGAAACGGTGCCAACCAATCGAGCCCGCCACCAGCAAAAGCACGCCCCTCGACAGGAAAGCCTTCAATCACCGCACCCACAGTCACCCCTTGGAAAAAGGTGGCAAAAATAGACCCGGCCATAAAGGCGGTATCCCAAAAGCCATGATGCCCGGGCAGCGCTTTGAAACGGAACTCAAACGCCACGCCGCGAAAAATAAGCGCTACCAACATCAAGGTGAGCGGGATCGTTAACGCATCAACAATCACGGCATACGCCAACGGAAAAGCACCAAATAATGCCGCCCCACCAAGGACCAACCAAGTTTCATTGCCATCCCATACCGGCGCGACACTGTTAACCATCAAATCGCGCTCTTCGCGCTCAGTAATAAACGGCATCAGGATTCCGATCCCCAAGTCAAATCCGTCCATCACGATGTACATTAAAGTGGCAAACACGATGATGCCAAACCAAATCATTGCTAAATCCATGTTTCCCCCTTACACACGGCCAGAGACAGTTAACGGTTCATGCGGTGTATCATCATGCTGATCCGGACCTAATTTAATTTGATGGATCATATAGATGTACCCCAGCCCAAAGACCAAACCGTACACCACAAAGAAACTGATCAAGCTAATACTCATGTGCAAGTCACCGTGGGCAGACACCGCATCTTGCGTGCGTAAAAGGCCATGCACGACCCAAGGCTGGCGCCCTACCTCAGTAGTTACCCAGCCAGCTAGAATCGCGACCAACCCCGCCGGCCCCATATAGAAAGCAAAACGGAGCAGCCCTTGGTGTTCAAACAGGCGTCCTTTATAGCGCTGCCACGCCGCCACTAGTCCAAGCGTGATCATCAATAGCCCTAAGCCCACCATCAGACGAAACGCCCAGAAGACCACGGGCGAATTGGGTCTGTCTTCCGCAGGGAATTCGTTTAGCGCTGGGATTTGCTCGGTCAAACTGTGTTTTAAGATCAGACTCCCCAAATAGGGAATTTCTATCTTGTAGCGGGTGGTTTCCGCCTCCATGTCCGGTAAGCCAAATAAAATAAGCGGCGTGGGTTCACCATGGCTGTTATCCCAATGTCCTTCCATCGCTGCAATTTTTGCAGGTTGATATTCCAAGGTGTTCAGGCCATGTAAATCGCCAATAAACGCTTGAATCGGCGCGGTGAACAACAGCATCCACATCGACATCGAAAACATCCGCTTTACGGCTGGGCTGCGCTGCCCTTTGAGCAGATGCCACGCCGCCGACGCACCAACAAATAAGGCACTGGATAAAAACGCCGCGATTACCATGTGCGCTAAGCGATACGGGAAAGAGGGATTAAACACCACCGCGAACCAATCTACAGGTACTACTTGACCATTGACCACTTCATGCCCTTGTGGCGTGTGCATCCAACTGTTGGAGGCTAAAATCCAAAAGGCAGAGATCACGGTGCCCAACGCGACCATGGACGTGGCGAAAAAGTGCAAGCGATCACCGACACGCTGCCAACCAAACAGCATCACACCAAGAAATCCGGCTTCTAAAAAGAACGCCGTAAGTACCTCATAAGTCAGCAGTGGGCCAGTGATACTGCCTGCAAACTCGGAAAAGCCACTCCAGTTAGTGCCAAATTGATATGCCATCACCAACCCAGACACCACGCCCATCCCGAAGTTGACCGCGAAAATTTTTGACCAGAACAGATAAAGGGTTTTGTACTCCTGCTCGCGAGTTTTAAGCCATAGCCCCTCAAGCACCGCAAGGTAGCAGGCAAGGCCGATCGTAATCGCAGGAAAGATAATGTGAAAAGAAACCGTAAACGCGAATTGGATACGGGCCAACATAAAGGCATCAAGACCAAACATACGTGAAGTCCACTTTAGTAATTAGACCAACGCGCATGGTAGAAGCCCATTTTTAATGTGCCCATACACAGACGATTCAGATTAACCTATAACAGTTTGATCTTTTCAGTGTTATAGTCTGGTTTACTTGTCGGCGATGATGGTAAGAAGATGTCTAAGTATCAGCAGCTTAGTGAGCAGATCAAACAACAAATTCAAGCCGGCATTTGGCATGTGGGAGAAAAGCTCCCCTCGCTGAGAAAACAGGCCGCTTATTCAGGGTTGAGTGTCATGACGGTACTCCAAGCCTACCAACTGCTAGAAAGCCAAGGGTGGATTGTTTCTCAGTCCCGCTCAGGTTACCGCGTCGCTCCCCATGCCGAACTCGACGATAACAAGCCAGACAGTGCGATTCACCCTGCAGAATCTGTCGATATCAATGACTATATTTTCGATGTCTTGCAAGCCAGTCGCTCTCCCGGCATGGCAAGCTATGGGCATGCCTATGTTGATCCCCTACTCGCTCCTCGCCATCAAGTAAACCGTTCGCTCACCACTGCGGTGCGCTTTATGTCGATTCATAGCGTGGTCGACAACCTCCCCCCGGGTAATGCCCAATTACGTCATCTGATTGCCCAACGCTATGCAGCGCAGGGCATGCAAATCTCACCCGATGAGATAGTAATCACAGCAGGCGGATTGGATGCGCTAAATCTTAGCTTGCGCGCGGTCACGCAGCCTGGCGATTGGGTCGCAGTCGAAAGCCCCGCGTTTTACGGCGCATTGCAAGCCCTTGAAAATCGTGGACTCAAAGCGATGGCAATCCGAACTCATCCGACGGAAGGTATTGACCTTGATGCGCTTGAACGCGCATTGCAAACGCATCCAATTCGCGCTTGTTGGCTGATGAGCAATCATCAAAATCCGTTGGGATATTCGCTGTCAGACGAGAAAAAGGCACGTCTTGCCGAGCTCGTCAATCGCTATCAGGTGTACTTAATCGAAGACGATGTCTATGGCGAACTCTACGATGGCCAACACAAACCGAAGCCCATTAAAGCATTTGATAGCAGCGGTCATATTTTGCACTGCTCATCTTTTTCAAAAACCTTGGTCGATGCCTTTCGCCTCGGGTGGGTAGCCGCTGGCGATCAAGCCCAGAAACTACAAAAGCTGCAGTTGATGAGCACGGTGACCACCAGCGTCCCCATTCAACTTGCTGTAGCCCACTACCTGCATAACCGAAACTATGAGCACCATCTAAAACAACTGCGTCGCACACTGGCTGAACGAAAAAAGGCGACCTATCAGTTTCTGATGACCCACTTGCCGCAAGGCGTTGATGTCATCAACAGCCAAGGGGGTTATTTTTTATGGATAGCTTTGCCCAAAGGCAGTGATACCACCGCGCTTTACCACCTTGCACTGAAACACCATATCAGTATCGCTCCGGGCAATATGTTTGCGACACACGCACAGTTTGCCCRTTGCTTTCGATTGAATGCCTCTTACCCGCTCGATCATTCACATAAAAATGCGCTGGCAACCTTATGTGATTTGATTGCACAGCACATAAAAAAAGCTGAGCGCTAGGCTCAGCTAAAAGACAGTACCAAAAAGACCTTATTTAATGGAGAAAGGAATTGCTAAGGTTAACTTAAAGTCATCTTCGTCTTGGAATAGATTGGTATAACCTTTCCAGCTCGGTGCATCGGTATCATTGAAGTACTGCGTGAAGTAAAAACTGACCTTCGCATCTTTAAGTGCACCATTTTGAATCGCATAATTTGCAAACAGACTGTAGGAGTACTCTTTTAGATCATCATACCCTTTGGCCGATGATCCAAAGCCATAAGCACCGTTAAAGCCTGCACTAAAGCCTTTAGCCCCAATATCCGAGAAATCACGCGATAAGGACCCAAATAGCGCCAGTTCTTCATCATGGTTAAAATCCGAGCGGTTATTCCACCAAATGTCATAAGTACCGTTAGAGCCACCATATTGACTCGTCAAACGATACGCTAAGTTTTCCACCTTGGCAGGGTCTCCGGAGTCGGCTTCGGTATAGGTGGCCTCTGCTCGATACGAATACTGCCCTGATGACATACTGGTGAGCATGGCGAGTTGGAATGCAGTGCTATCATATTGTTCGTCATCATCGACCACATAAAGTTGCGGCGACCAATACACGCCACCCTCAGTGGTGCCTTTGACCTTAACGTGCGCGTTCCAACGATCACCATCCGTTAATGCACCATAGGCTGCATCAATAGAAATACCGTTTTCCATGGTATAACGCGCACCTAGTGAATACGCTGTGCCTGCATCTTCTCCGTTGGTGGTTTGAAATTCATAGGTTTCTTTAAACCAAGGGGCTTTATAGCGCTCAGAGACAACAAGACCCATATTAAGATTATCGAACTTCAGGCCTAACTCACCACCTACATGAGTGCCCGGCGCAAACGACCAGTTAACACCAATCGTACTTGGCACCGAAGGCTGAAAATAACCAAGCTTCGCTGTTACGCTTTCACCAAATTTAAATTTAGCCGCGGCGGTAGCCAGTGATACGCCATTATCTGTACATTCCTCGTCCCATGCGCCCGTACATTCGCTATCATCTGGCTCTTTATCAAAGGGATTATTCACTCCCCAAAAGTTCATTTCATGGTCGGGGCCACCGTTTTGCCACATATCAAAGGTGCTAAACGCCATCAAATCAAGGCCAACCACTTCCGCCGCGTAGCCTGAGTTAAAGGCAAGATTTGCGTAGATAGAGCCGTGGTCAAGGTTGGTTTCTTTGGTAGTATCGTTGCCATTGGCATCTGTACCTGCGCGATCACGGGCTCGCATCCAAAAGTTGAGATTGCCACTAATCGTTGCATCAGAGAAAAAAGGAGAGGTACTTGTCGAATAATCTGCTGTTGCTTCCTGTGAGAGTGCTGGCATTGCCACGCCAGCAGAGAGTACTGCCGCTGCTAATGTGGATAATTTAAAAATCTTATTCATGGAAAACTCCTGCTGCCTCCAAGATTTTTGGTTTTGCCTCTGTGCGTTATTTAGTGTTTTAGAGTTCAAAACCGATTTGAAAACCGAGCTTGTCGCCCGTGTTTTCGCCCCGCTGCTTACACATTTCGTGTAACCACATCTCCAGACTAAATACGCAGAAAAAAACATCAACATAATCTTATTTTTTGATGCGAATAATATGATAGAGGGCAAGATTCTGACAGTTTCATGACATAGATCTTACTTTCAATGAAACCACTGATAAGAGTATAAATAGATGATTTATAGAAAAAAATAAATTTACGGCCAACATGAAATAGGGTTCACGCTCCTGAGAGCTTGTCATCATAACCTCAGGCTTTTAATGCATAGCCTTCAACGTCTCACCGCTTAACTGACAAAAAACCTAGTAAAAACTGACGTAAAACCTCACAACTTGTTTAACGTTACAAATAAATAGCTTATTAAAAC
>NZ_MUFM01000032.1:0-41255 GCF_001996125.1 Salinivibrio sp. PR932
GTATACATAATATCCTTTTACATTATAGCCAGTTATTTCAATAAGATATCATGCTTTACAATAAAAGGAGAGCAAACCACCGCATAACATGTATACGGTGGTGAGGAGCATTTACCCTAACGCGCAAAGCGAGTGGCGTGGAAGGCGAGGTGTTCATCAATAAACGTACTGATGAAAAAGTAGCTGTGGTCGTAGCCGGGTTGCATGCGCAAGGTCAGCGGGGAGTTGTGTTTCTCGGCCGCTTGTTTCAGGGCTTGCGGGTTAAGCTGCTCGGCCAAAAAGCCGTCTTTGTCGCCTTGGTCCACCAGCATCGGCATGGCGGTGGGGCCTTGGGCGAGTAACACGGTGGCATCATAGGCTTGCCATGTTTGTTCGTCATCACCTAAATAGGCGCTAAAGGCCTGTTTGCCCCACGGGCACTCGGTGGGATGACAAATGGGGCTGAACGCCGAAATGCTGCTGTAGCGTGATGGGTTACGCAAACCAATCACTAACGCGCCGTGGCCGCCCATGCTGTGTCCGGCAATTGCGCGCTGGTTGTTGACCGCAAAGTGCGATTCAATCAGCTCCGGCAGTTCGTGAGCAACGTAGTCGTACATCTGGTAGTGCGACTGCCACGGCGCTTGGGTGGCATTAACATAAAACCCCGCCCCTTGGCCGAGATCGTATTGATTGGCGTCGGCTACGCCCTCGCCGCGCGGGCTGGTGTCTGGCGCCACAATCGCCATGCCCAAGGTGGCGGCTTGTTTAAAGGCGCCGGCCTTTTGCATAAAGTTTTCGTCGGTGCAGGTTAGGCCCGAGAGCCAATAAAGCACCGGCACGGGTTGTTTTTTCGCTTTTTCGGGCAAAAAGATCGCAAAGGTCATTTTGCCGTTGGTGGCTTTAGAATCATGCTGCCAACGTTGGTGCCAACCGCCCGCGACTTTGTTTTCGCTTATTTTTTCTAGTTGCATGGTTATTTTACCGCCGCGTTGCCACGGCGGCCGTCCTGTTATTTATCCATGTGGATCACGCTGCGAATGCTTTTGCCTTCGTGCATCAGGTCAAAGGCACGGTTCACTTCATCAAGGCCCATGGTGTAGCTGATAAATTCTTGTAGACCAAACTCACCATCGAGGTAACGCTCGACAATGCCGGGCAGCTCTGAGCGGCCTTTAACGCCACCAAACGCCGAGCCTTTCCAGACGCGTCCTGTCACCAACTGGAACGGACGGGTCGAGATCTCTTGGCCTGCGCCGGCAACCCCAATGATCACTGACTCGCCCCAGCCTTTGTGGCAGCATTCCAGCGCTTGGCGCATCACATCGACATTGCCGATACATTCGAACGAGTAATCGACGCCGCCGTCGGTCATCTCCACAATCACTTGCTGGATTGGCTGATCGTAGTCTTTTGGGTTAATCACATCAGTGGCGCCCAGCTGCTTGGCAAGGGTGAACTTGCTCTCATTGATATCAATGCCGATGATGCGACTCGCGCCTGCCATACGCGCGCCAATCACCGCGGATAGGCCAATACCGCCTAAACCGAAAATCGCCACCGTGTCGCCTTTTTCTACTTTGGCGGTATTCATCACCGCGCCCATGCCAGTGGTCACGCCACAGCCAAGCAAGCAAACTTCTTCGAGCGGTGCGGCTTTGCTCACTTTCGCCAATGAGATTTCTGGCAGTACCGTGTATTCCGAGAAGGTCGAGCAGCCCATGTAGTGGAAAATGGTCTCGCCGTTGATAGAAAAGCGCGACGTGCCGTCTGGCATCAGGCCTTTGCCTTGGGTCTCACGCACTGCGCCACACAGGTTGGTTTTGCCTGAGCGGCAGAATTTACACTCACCACATTCTGCGGTGTAAAGCGGAATCACATGGTCGCCGACTTCTACGCTGGTCACGCCCTCGCCAACCATTTCGACGATCCCGCCGCCTTCGTGGCCGAGAATGGAAGGAAATACCCCTTCAGGGTCGTCACCCGATAAGGTGAACGCATCGGTATGGCACACACCGGTGGCAACGATTCTGACCAACACCTCGCCCGGCTTGGGCAGTTCAACGTCGACCTCTTCCATTTTCAGTGGTTGGCCCGGCCCCCATGCGACGGCGGCTTTGGATTTAATGTGGGTTTGTCCCGGCTTGATGGTTAGTGCCATTGCAGAATCCTTTTGAGTTCAAGGGAGTAATTCGTATCACGCTATACTAGCTAAGTTGCTTTTCGTTATAATCCAGCAAAATTGAAAATTATTATTTCACTAACGTAATAATACATTGTCCGATAATATAGACAGGWTAGACAGTCATGGCGCCGCATTGGGAAGGATTAAACGAATTTTTAGCGGTGGCTGAGCACGGCAGTTTTACTCAGGCGGCTTATAAGCTCGATACCAATGTGGTGGCGGTAAGCCGACGAGTTGCGGCGCTGGAAGCCCATTTGGGGGTGAAGCTTTTTCATCGTACCACCCGTAAAGTCACACTAACGGATGAAGGCGAGCACTATTATCAACGTTGCCGTCCGCTGATGGCCGCCTTGCAAGAGGCCGAGCAAACCATTACCCAATCGCAAGCGCTTCCCACCGGATTAGTGCGGGTGACGGCGCCAGTGAATTTTGGCGAACAATATATCGCTCCCCTGCTGGCCCCCTTCTTGCGGCAATATCCTCATGTGTCGGTGGACTTGCATCTAACTAATCGTCGAATTGATTTAATTGAAACTGGCACCGATGTGGCGATCCGTATTGGTCATCTCGCGGATTCCAGTTTGAAAGCGAAGCGCTTGGGTTCTCGACGGCTCTCCATTTGTGCCAGCCCAGCGTATTTGGCAGCACACGGCCGGCCGCAGACGCCAAGCGAACTCAATCGCCATGTTTGTTTGGTCGGCTCCAACGAGCACTGGCATTATCAAGCGGGCAATAAAGTCCGCACCCTCACGGTTTCGGGGCGGCTGCGCTGTAATTCTGGCGTGGCGTTACTCGAGGCGGCCAAGCAAGGTATTGGCCTCGCGCAGCTGCCGCATTATTACGTGCAAGAGGCATTAGCCGAGGGAACATTAGAAGAAGTATTGGTAGATTATCGGATAGAAGAAGAAGGTATTTGGGCGCTTTATCCACGCGGACGTCAGCTTCAGCCCAAAGTAGCGGCGTTATTGACCTATTTAGCTCAACACTTGCCCACTCAACCCGCCCCTGATTTTTAACCGACATTTTGGAACCCGCTAAAAAAATCGCCAGCACAAGGCTGGCGATCGGCTCACGGTGTTCAAAAACGGTCGATTAGTCACGCGACGCGCGCAATGACGTGTCCGCTTTGTTAATCGCTGAGACTTTAAACGCGCCCACATAGTGATCGAGGGTGCGTGCGAGCCCTGCTAAATCTTGGCTACTCGCTTCTAGGCTATGGCTATCATCCAACCCGGCTTGCGCCGCTTGGTTAACCGTATCCATGTTGACGTTAATTTCATTGGCTACGCTTGATTGCTCTTCGGTCGCCGTTGCCACATGGGTGTTCATATCCAAGATGGTGCTCACTTGCATCGCGATGCTTTCCAGCGCCGTCAGTGCTTGCTCGGTCGCGCGGTTCCCTTCGTTGGTCAGGGCTTTGCTGGTGTCCATCGCCTCAACCGCGTTTTTCGCTTCTTGCTGAAGCTGATCAATGGTCGATTGAATTTCTTCGGTCGATTGCGACGTTTTAGTCGCCAGACTGCGCACTTCATCCGCCACTACCGCAAAGCCACGTCCGGCTTCGCCAGCGCGTGCTGCTTCAATCGCTGCGTTCAAGGCAAGCAAGTTCGTTTGCTCTGAGATGCCACGTATCACGTCCAAAATGGAGACAATCGACTGGGTGCGATCGGCCAGCGAGGTGATCACCGTCGACATGTTGTCCATCTCGGTGTCGAGTTGGTTGATGGTCTGGGTCGCTTCGGTCAAGGTTTGCTTACCGGCTTCGGTTTCGCTGTTGGCTGACGAAGCTGAATCTGCCGCATTCGACGCGCTTTGCGAAATTTCGTTGATGGTGGCGATCATCTCATTCATCGAGGTCACGACCAGCAGCGCTTGCTCGCTTTGTGATTCACCACGTTTTAGCGATTGCGCGGCTTTATCGCGCAGCGACTCGGCTGAACGGCCAAGCTCTTCACCGGTTTCCACCACATGCGCGATGATTTGGTCGATTTTTTCTACGAAGGTGTTAAAAGCCACCGAAATACGGGTGATCTCGTTGTTGCCAGTGACAGGCAAGCGCACAGTCAGGTCACCGTCTCCTTTCGAGATATCCGCCAGCGCGTGCTCAAGGCCTTTAAGCGGCGCGAACAGTCGGCCCAATAGCCATACCAGCACGAGGGTACAGGCAATAAAAATCAAGCCAATCGCGGTCAGCTGCGCAATCGCAATGTCATTGGCCGCGCTATCCACTTCTGTAATTGGGATCCCTACATCAAACGCGCCCCACAGGCGGCCATCGACGTAGATGGGCATCATGATGTCGTACACCCATACATCTTGCACATCAGCGTACCAGCGTGAATGCTGCGGTTGGCCTTGGCTGGCCCCCGCCACTGTGTAGCTGTCGGTGTAGACTTTGCCTAGTTTCTGCGTATCACTGTGGGCAATGGCTTTGACGTTTTTATCAATGACGACGGCATAGCTGATGTCACTGCGTACTTTGAGACCGCTGACCATCTCCTGTAAATCGTCGGTTGGCGTTGACGAGTTCGACAGAATGTATTCGGCGCGATCCGCAAGCAGCTCTGCCTGCGCTTTGGAGCGCTTGAGAATGATGTGGTCGATTTCATCGTGTGAGATAAAAGTTGTGGCGGTGATGCTGGCAATTGCCGCCACTGCAAACATGGCACACACCACAATTAAGATCAGTTTTTTCACTACGCTACCTTACTGGCAATGGGAGGGGCGGAAACCGTCAACGTCGGCGTGCAATAAGCCGGTAGCCTAATTCGGCCAAAAGGGGCGAGAGACGGCTGACTTCCTCTCTGTACATGGATGTCAGCGCAAATAATAGCGACAGCGTAACTGATAAACAAGTTACGCCTCGCAAAAGTCAAATAATCATGCGCGGTTACGCACAAAATCATATCGCTCGCATTGACGATGAGAAGCCATACCGTTCGCCAATTTTTCTGACATTTTAGGCGGTCCCAAATCGCGTGGCAGGAAAGTAATTAAGCAGTTTGTGGAGCGCAAAACACAGCATTAAGGTGATCACTATCGCCACAATATTGCTGCTCACGCGGTAAAGCGCATCATACATAAAATCTTGGCTGGGACTTAAGTATTGCCCAAACAGGATCCCCAAGGTGGCCATCGCGCCAAATCCGACCCCTGATCCACTGGCTTCTTTCACATGAGCTTTGGCGAATAAAAGCGTCCCTATCCACAAAAGCGGCGCGACCAAGATCAACACCCCAAACCAGTCATACAGTATTGCTTGGCATGCTACCCCATACGCGACGCCAAGCACCGTGCCTACCGCGCGTTTTCGCGCATAACTTAAGGTGCCGTTCCAGTGCATGGGAAACAGCAATAACACAGTCGTGGCCTGCGCTGAAATGGAGTCGCGCAAATCAAACAGCTGAAAGACCACAAAGGAAATGGTCGCTAACGAGGCTCCCATTAATGCCTCGTGGCGCATACGGTGAGTCTGCTTGCCTCCCGCGGGCATGGCAGGCGGCTGACGTTCAGTCACATCCGGGATCAACCATGTTACTAAGTAGGCGATCAATACCGAGAGGATATTGGCCCCTAAGTTACCAAAAACGAGCGTGTTAAGTGGCAAGTCTGGATAGCTGGCAAAATGCAGCATAATGCTCAGGCTCAACACACTGTTGGCACCAAACAGAAAAAAGCGCCCTTTAGACATGCACGCAAATTTATAGGTAAACAACACAAAGACGAGCGGTGTCATCAGCCCTGGATGCGCCCCCAATAAGCCTCCGAGCACACCCACTTCTAAACCACTGATCACCGCGGAGGCAAGCAATTGGCGCGCCGCGCGACCGTTCATCACTGGGACTAAGCCCAGCAGTAGCATGGGGGTAACGGTAAAAAACACCCCAAAGCTACAATCAAAAAACTTGCATACCGTAAAGCCTACTGTGGCGCCGGTGGCAATCCGCAAACACTGGCGCACATCGTTATCACTTAAGGGGTGATGCCATAAAGCCATCGCTCACCTCCCTAGTAGATGTAGTGCAGCAGGCTTAAAAAGCCGACCTGGGCACTGGCGAATACTTCTCCAACCCAGCTGTCTGGCATAAGTTGCACCGTGGCACGGGCACCGGTCGGTAGCGCATGAGAGGGCCATTCATCGAGTTGAATGTGCAAACGCATCCGCTGCGCATCACGCACCCAACGGTTGGAATTAGACGGTGACGCCAGTTGTCCGTTAGCATCGATCTGTCCAGCACTGACGCCCGCATCCACGCTACTCACGTGTCCCGCGTAAAGCTTGCCCGGCTCACTATCAAACGCCACCTTCACCGGCGTGCCAGTGTGCACATCACGGACACTTTTTTCACGAAAATCGGCAATCACATCGGTGCGATCAGACACCAAGGCCATCAATGGCTGACCAGCACTGGCATAGGCTCCCACGTCCAATTGCAGGTTGGTGACGACGCCGTCATGGCTGGCTTTTACTGTGGTGTAGGATTGATTCAATTGTGCTTTCTTTAATTTGCTCAATGCCACCTGTTCGGCAATGTTGCTGGCACCGTCACCACCCCGTTGAATTTGAAGCGCACTGACGCGTGCCTTGGCCGCTTCCCATTTCGCGCGGGCGGTATTAGCCGCACTGATTGCATCATCACGCTGCTGCTGTGATACACCATTTTTGGCAAACAAAGCCGTTAAGCGTTTCGCTTCGCGCACTTTTTGCTCCATCACCGACGCCAAGGCCGAAACATCTTGCCGCGCCGCCATCAATGACGCATCTAACTGAGTATTGGTTTGTCTGGCTTGAGCTAAGGAGAGTTTGGCTTGGTCGACCGCAATCCGATACGGGGTATCATCAATTTGGAACAACACATCCCCTTGATGCACGCCTTGGTTGTTTTCTACCGCCAAAGCACTGACCGGCCCGCTCACCTGTGGAGCGACTTTGGTCACGGTGCGTGTCACCATGGCATGAGGCGTTAGTGGCATCACGTTATCTGCCAGCAAAAAATAGCCAAAGAGCAACACAAAACTGAGAGCAGCTACTTTTACCCAACGCGCAAATTTTTCATCTGGTGTCATTCGTACTTCTTACCTCTGTTATTGTTCTATGCCTTAGTCATCTTTTGTGGTGGCGGTATAGTCCATCGCATTTTGATTGATGGTGACCAACACCCGCTCTAAGGCGTCAAAGTCTTCGGCGTCAATGCCTGCGAGCAGATGCTTACGTACCCGCAACACTCGCGCTTCAATACGGGTCATCAATTCACACCCGCTGTCAGTGACGTGTACCGTTCGGGTGCGCTTGTCTTCTGGCGAGCAGCGCCGTGTGATCAGCCCCTGCGTTTCAAGGTGCTTTAAGGTCCGCATCAACGAGCCCAGCTCAATTTCGAGCGCCTGCGCCAGTTCACTTTGACTGATGCCGTCTCCCAACCGACGCAGCATCCACAGCGCACTCCAGCGCGGATAACTCAGCCCCAATGGCGCCAGTTCAGAATCAGCAACACGCCGCCACAATCGCGCCGTGCGTCCTAAATGTTCAGCAATCGACATGTGTTCAGGATGTGACGATGTCATACGTTTTCTCCCTCAACCGTGAAATTACTTAGCCTGCTAAGTAATAAGTAGCCGCCACTATAAAATAGTTAGCAGGCTAAGTAAATAGAAAAGTGATTTGTGTCACATAACTATGGCGAATTGCTGGCGCGATAGCCGCTCGCCGCCGTTGGTCAACTCTGGTAATCTAGCGCGCGTCATCGTTTTGTTTGTAAAGGAATTACCATGCAAGAGCTCTGGGATCGCCATATTCGTTATCGCAGCCATCGCATTGATGTGCCGCTGGATCATCATGACGCCGCCAGCCCATCGATTTCGCTTTTCGCCCGTGAAGTGGTTGATACGCGCAAAACTGAACAAGATTTACCGTGGTTAGTGTATTTTCAAGGCGGGCCAGGGTTTGAGTCTCCTCGTCCGAATGGGGCAAGCGGCTGGCTAAAACGTGCCTTAAACGATTACCGCGTACTGTTACTTGACCAACGCGGCACGGGCTTAAGCTCGCCGGTAAATCACCAAACACTTGCCCACCTCACGCCTGCCGAGCAAGCGGCGTATCTGAGCCATTTTCGGGCCGACAGCATCGTGAAAGACGCCGAGTGTTTACGCGAAGCGTTAGGCATCAAGCAATGGGCGATCCTCGGACAAAGCTTTGGTGGGTTCTGTGCCCTCACCTATTTGTCATTCTTTCCACAATCGCTATCACGCGCCTTTGTCACCGGCGGTATCCCGCCGCTCGAGGGGCACGCCGATGCGGTGTATCAAAAAACCTATCAGCGTGTGGAAGACAAGAACCAGCAGTTTTTCGCCCAATTCCCCGATGCACAAGCCCGCTGTCACGAGATTGCCCAGTATTTGCAAAACAATGCGGTGACGCTGCCAAACGGTCAGCCGTTTACCGTTGAGCAATTTCAAACACTGGGACTGAATCTCGGTCGCGGCCATGCCGGGCTACCGCTGTATTACCTACTGGAGCGAGCCTTTATCGAGGTGAATGGTGAGCGTGCCTTAAGCTATCCGTTCTTAAATGCGATGCAAGCTGACCAAGGATATTTGACCAACCCGTTTTACGCTATTTTGCATGAATCGATTTACTGCCAGCAGCAGGCATCGCAGTGGTCAGCCCATCGAGTGCGCGATCAATTCCCGCAATTCCACTATCAGCCCGATCAGCCGTTCCGGTTTACCGGCGAAATGGTTTACCCGTGGATGTTTGATCAACTGGCTACCCTTAAACCGCTCAAAGACGCCGCCATGTTGCTGGCGGAAAAGAGCGATTGGCCGGCGCTTTATGATCTCGACGTACTCAAGCGCAATACGGTGCCGCTCGCCTGTGCCACCTATGTGGATGATATGTTTGTTGAGTTCGATTATTCCCGCCAAACCTTGGCGCAGATTGCCAACAGCCAAGCGTGGATGACTAACGAGTACGAGCACAATGGCATTGGCGTCGATGGTGAACGTATTTTGGATCGCTTAATAAACATCGGCGATAGCCTTGCCGCTCGCCAAGGCTAGTGACTCTCCGCTGCGTATCGCTCCAACAGAGTGCTGTCGCAGCGGAAATTTTCACCACTGCAAACTGTGATCTAACTCAAATCAAAAAAACCACGCTCAACACGTGTTACGCTCTTTGTCAGTACCGATTGAACTCGGGAAAATGCGATAAAAATCGCCCGCTCGCCTTCAAGGCAGCCTGACTGATCAGCGTAGACTACGCCCCCACCAGCCCAGACTAGCCAAGTAGGCACACTGGCTAACGATGCTTGCATGTTATGCTAATTGGCGTAGTATTATTGCGTTTCCTCGGGTTACAGGACGTATCCCAGCACGGTGTAGGCTCAGGAGCATGAGACCCTCACTTCATCGTCGTTTTTTCTTCTTAACCTTTGCGTTCACATTGATGAAAATTGTAAGTAAATCAAGCAAGAAAAGGGCAGTATTTTATAAATCTAGCGTTTTTTTCGATAAGCTGTGGTCACGCGATAAAACGCCCGTTTCCGTCTTATTGTTAGCGGTTGTTATTGGCCTGCTCGCGGGTATTGTGGTCACCTTCTTTGAACTCGCGATTCACTCTCTTTCTCAAACACGTACCGAGTGGCTCGATAGCAATATCACCTCAATGATTCCATTGGGATTACTCGCCTTTCTGATCAGTGCGGGCCTTGCCTTAATTGGCTATTGGCTGGTGCACAGATTTGCGCCTGAAGCGGCGGGTTCGGGTATTCCTGAAGTAGAAGGCGCCATGGAAGGTATTCGTCCCACACGATGGTGGCGGGTAATCCCAGTGAAATTTTTTGGTGGTTTGGGCGCGCTAGGCTCAGGAATGATTTTGGGCCGAGAAGGGCCGAGTGTCCAAATCGGTGCCAATATCGGCCGGATGGTGACCGACACCTTCCGCATCCACGACCGTAACACCAATCAAACTCTACTCGCATCAGGTGCCGCAGCGGGCTTAGCCGCCGCGTTTAATGCCCCACTTGCAGCGATCATGTTTGTGGTTGAAGAAATGCGGCCGCAGTTTCGTTATACCCTCATTTCCATTAAAGCGGTGATCATTGCGGCAATCATTGCTGACATTGTGTTTCGCTATATCAATGGCCAAGACGCTGTCATCGTGTTACCTCAATACGAGACACCGCCACTGATTTCATTGTGGTTCTTCTTAGCGTTGGGGTGCTGTTTTGGTGTGTTTGGAGTGATTTTTAACTTCCTGATCATGCGCTTTCAAGATTACTTTCAACGCTTGTATCAAAACAGCCAAAAGCGCGTGTTGATTGTGGGGTCGACCTTGGGGGGGATATTTGGTCTACTGCTGGTGTATGCGCCTGAACTCACGCACGGCGGCATTAACCTTGTCCCTGATTTTGTTACGCTTAACTATTCAATTAGTGCACTGCTGTTTATTTTTATGGCACGCACACTGCTGACAGTCATCTGCTTTGGTTCCGGCGCACCGGGCGGCATTTTCGCTCCCATGCTTGCCCTTGGCACCTTGCTGGGAACCGTCTTCGGTTTGATGATTGCAAATCTCTACCCTGACATGGGCATTGAACCGGGCATGTTTGCGATTGCGGGAATGGGCGCTCTGTTCGCCGCGACCGTGCGCGCGCCGATTACCGGTATTTTGTTGGTGATTGAGATGACCAACAATTACTACCTAATCTTACCGCTGATTATCACCACGCTGGGTGCCACACTGTTTGCGCAATTGCTGGGTGGCCAACCTATTTATACCGAGCTGTTACGCCGAAAAGTACGGCAGCAAAAGTTGCAGGTTGAGCAGCAGCCATAATCATAATCCATGTTTGGCAAGGATAGCGGCAGTCGTGCCGTTATCTCTCATGTCTCTTAATACCGTATTAAGTGGTGTGATTAGTCGCTGATGACGTTGATGCAAGACGAGAAAAACCTCGAAAGTCTCAACCGGTTTTTCTCCTATTCGTACATCAGTAAATTGCTCTTTCTCGATAATACTTCGAATACCGCCGTAGCCTATCATCGCTTGAACTCGCTGACTATTAACCATATTCAGTGCATCGCGTTCTGTTCTAGCGCGAATAAGCTGCCATTGATAGCGTTTTGCGATTTCTACATTAACCTGATCACCAATAACTCCCACGACATATTGGTAATCTTCTGGCTTTAAAACATGTGTGTGTCCAAATAGATAATAATTAATCGACATGAGTGGCTCTTCTGGATACAGCGCTTCGGGAATATCTTGATAGACAAGTCGTGTCCGGCCAAAGTCCGCATCGATAATCCCTTTGGCTAGGGCGTTTTCGGACCGTGCTAGTGGCATTTCCATCCATGTCAGTACAATACGCTCATCAATGGCAGTGAATGCATGCTCTACAATCGCTTTAGTCGCCAAAGAAACAGAGTCACTGGCGTCACGATAAGCAATCGTTAGTGTATTTGCCATGACACACAACGGTAACCAACAAACGACAAATATCCATCCGTTTTTCACATTACCACTCCAAGAGTCCACATCCCTTTAGAGATTAGAAGAGCTCCAGCGTATCGTCTATGCGCTTGCTAGTGACGTTGTCACTTTTAGATTTATTCCTAGGGTCTTATTAAGCTTCGTAACATGGTAAGACATAACTCACGGTCGGGGAGCGCATCAAATTCAGCCCTTACGATTAGCCCTTCCAACAGCGTCATCACCGCATCAGCAACCGCCTTTGAACCAACAATCTGTTCAATTAAACCGTAAATTTTGTCTTTGTGCGCTTTAGCAATCTCTACAATTTGGCTGTCTGTATTGCTCTTAAATTCGCCAATTGCGTGCATAAACATACAGCCTTTAAAGTCGTCTTGTTTAAACCACGCCAGATGCCAATCGAGGAGCGCCGCCAATTGGGCGTCTTTATCCTGATGCGCATCAATAGCCTGCTGCAGTCCCTGCTCAAATCTTGTATGACGCGCTTGCAGCACAGCCTCAATCAAGGCCGATTTAGCGCCAAAGTGACGGTACATCGATGTCTTTGAGACCGCGGCTTCATCACGGATTTTGTCGACGCCCACCGCGGTGTAACCAAACTGATTAAATAACGACTCGGCTACCGCCAAGATGTGATCGCGCTTACTCATGATGCTCTCCAAAAAAAAGACTTGCTATGAAGTGTACCGATCTGTACTCTTTAAAACAACGTGTACAGATCGGTACACTTCACTCAACCATTGAAGGAACGACCATGAAACGACTAAAAGGTGGCGGTGCGTTACCGCCTAAACCAACTTGGATTCAACTGACAAAAGGCTTGCTGGGTGGATTTTTTGGTATTCTTACCTTAACCGTGCTGAACCAAACCACTGGCGTGCCATGGCTGATGGCTCCCTTTGGCGCAACCTGTGTGATTTTATTTGCAGCCCCTCAGTCGCCGCTCGCGCAACCGAGAAATGTGATTGTGGGTCACTTACTGACCGCCAGTGTTGGATTGGCGATGCTGTATGGCGTGGGAAATGAAAGCTGGATGATCGCACTAGCAGTGGGCCTTGCGATTATGCTGATGCAAGCCTGCCGTGCCGTCCATCCACCAGCAGGAGCAAATCCACTGGTAATCATGCTAGCAGGGACTCAAGTGGTAGGCATCGATTATTTGTTTACGCCCGTGCTCGCAGGCAGTGTCGCACTGGTAACCATTGCGGCGGTGATCAATAACCTCGGTGAACCGCACCATTGGCCTGTGTATTGGCATGGGATCAAGAGGGGCTAAGCGAGAGCCTTTGTAATTTCAATCAGTCAGAACTTAGTAAAACAGGCGCGGTCAGATCGCGCCTGTTTTTTGGTCAGCCCCGTATCATCCCGCGAACACTAACCAAGCGCCAATTACAAAGAAGGACCAAGCTTGGCTAGGGTGAAACTCGCACTACCCGAATTCAATTCACGTATTTCCGCGCTCAGAGACCATTGGAAAAGTCACCGTAAAACCATTGCCATAGTCAGAAAAGTACGGGCTTTGAATCATAATACTCGCGTGATGCTGTTCCACAATGTCTTTGACAATCGACATTCCCAACCCCGCCCCATCACCTTTCTCGGTATGACCGCGGAAGAATTTATCAAAAATACGGCTCTTAATTTCGTCCGATATCGCGTAGCCAGAATCAATCACTTCCACCACGACGGTATTGGCTGAGTGGCTGGTGATCACACTGATAGATGCGCCTTTTCCTGCATAGCGAATGGCATTATCAATCAGGTTAGTAAATAACACTGACAACATCACAGGATGGCCTTTGACCCACAGGCTCTCTTGCCCTTCAAGCTCTATTGACTGTTGTTGTGTCAATGCCATCGGTGCGAGCGCAGCAATTTGTTCTCGCAACAATGGAACAATATCTACCTGCGTGACTTCGGTATTTTTTTGCTGCTCCACCCGCGAAAGCATGAGCAACTGTTGGATAACACGATCAGTTCGATCGATGCCATTCAGAATATTGGTCAAGTCATTATCACGTTCCGCTTCTGTGGTCGCAGACAAGGCGTTTTCTGCATTGAGTCGCAGTACCGCGAGGGGGGTTTTTAACTCGTGTGCCGCAGTGCTGACCAAACGCTTTTCACGCACCCAGGCATTATTCAACTGAGAAAACAAATAATTGATCTGCTTGACGAGTGGTGAGAGTTCAACCGTGGGTTGTGAGACATGAATATGATCGAGATTATCAACACTGCGCGCAGCGATCGTCTCTTTTAATTCACCTAGCGGCCTAAATGCGCGGCTAACTAACACCACAACAATAACCGCTAAAAGTGGGATCAATAGGAGCTGGGGTAAGCCAATGGTCAACGAGACTTCTGTCATCAACTCTTGGCGAATCGCCTCTTTTTCCGCCACCAGCAGACTCGCTTGCCGTTTGTCCGGCAGTGTGAATACTAATAGGAAGGTGCGCCACTGTTCACCTGCTGCGGTAACCATATCAAATCCGGGGTTGTCCGATGTCCCTATCCATTGCGCCGGTGCGTTCGGACTTTTGGCAACTAATGCATCGCTAACGCGGTACTGAAAAAACAAATTATCTTCGTAGGGGTGGCCAAATGGTGTGGTCGTATCGTCATCTTTTGCGTTGGCAGTGATCGCGTTTAACCAATGGGTATAGCTTTGTGTAAAGTTATCTGGCGGCTGATCTCCCCAGCTCATTACCGACAGCGCCAACGTTTTTGCCGATTGCCCCAGTCGCGCGTCATAGACTTCATTAATTTCATGACGAGCTTCGCTATACACCAGCAGCCAAGAGACAAACATTAACACCCCCACCACACACACAGTGCTGAATGTAAGATGGCGTTTTATTGAATGTGGGCGCTGTTTATTTCTCAATGATATACCCAACCCCACGAATGTTTTGAATCAAGGTTCCACCCGTTTTTTTGCGTAAATTGTGAATATGGACTTCAATGGCATTCGGACTAATTCCCTCATCCATACCATGAAGTGCTTGTTGAAGTTGATCTTTGCTCATTACTCGGCCAGCATGTGCCATCAGTGTGGATAACAGTTTGAACTCGTTAGGAGTTAACCGAATAGGTGCACCCTTCATCTCCACTTCACCCGTTGCCATCGACAAGGTCACGCCATGGCATGACATCGTGGTATCGGCATAACCGGAAATACGCCGAATCATGACGCGCAGACGTGCCAATAGCTCTTCGAGCGCAAAAGGTTTGATCATGTAGTCATCGGCTCCACCATCTAACCCTTTCACACGGTCATCAATGTCATCGCGTGCTGTCAAAATCATCACAGGGATATCGCTATGTTTGCGGCGAATTTTACGCAACACATGAAGCCCATCAGTGTCTGGCAAGGTTAAGTCTAGAATGATAGCGGTAAAACTTTCGGTATTTAACAACGCATCCACACCACCTCCTCGCTGCAACCAATCAACGGTATAGCCGTGACGCTGCAGCGACGCCACCATGGACTCCCCTAGCATGCAATCATCTTCGACGAGTAACAGCCTCATTGCTGATTAAGCTCCTTCAGTTTTTGGATAATTTCTTGTTGGCGTCCTTGGTCAGCGAGAGGGCGGTCTGACCGCGAAGGGGCTTGTTGTGCATGCTTCAAGAATGCTACAGCGAGATTTGTTTTTCCGGTATCCGCTAGAAATTCGCCATAAAAATAATTCGAATCGATGCCGTCTGGGTTGATCGCAAGTGCTTTTTTAAACAGCTCAGCAGCCTTATCGTCATCACCAAATGCGAGTGGCCAGCCCGGCACTTTGTGGTACAACGTCGCGAGGCTCGTTAGGGCCGAACCGTCCAGCGTTTCCGGCGCCTGTGTTATCACATCTTCGAGTAGAATTTTTGCATCCTTGACCAAGCCTAATGCTCCCATGCCACCATCAACCCCGGCTAACGAGCTCTTATTGATAGCAAGCCATATTTTCAGATCATGACGCGCTGGTTGGGCAAGAAGTGCAATTTGCGTATCATCGATTAAACGGTCGAAACACGCCACTTTGTCATCACTGCTTTCGATAGTGTAGTTACATTGTGCCCAGCGCGTCTGGATCTTAGCCAAGATAGGGTCGGCCAGCACTGTCGCACTAATCAAAGAACAACTGAGTGCCCATACGGTAATATAAAATGATTTACGAATAGTCATGCTGTGACTCCTCTACAACTGGCAAGCCTTGCGGCGTATTAGCGTGAAAATCAATGATGTCTTTTTGTTTTGCGATTCCATGACCCACTAACGATGGAAAAAGTTGGTTCAGACGAACAAACAGTTTTTCGGGCCACCCGAGCCACACCGCAAAGCAACGCTTTTCGATGGCGCGCACAATGTGATTCGCTACCCACTCAGGTGAGTCCACATGATTTCGCAATTGCTTATTCATCGCCGTTGCACGTGCATCATTTAACGCCGTTTTGGTGGCTCGAGGCGCGATATAAATGGCACACTGCTGACTGTCATATAACTCCCGATTTAACGCTTCGGTAAAGCGATACAGGCCTGATTTAGTCGCACCGTAATTGGCATATCCGGGAAAACCGATACCAGCAAAGGTTGAGCCAATGTTGGCAATGAGACCTGTCGGTGCGAGCCACGTGAGTGCATGTTTGCAAAGCAAAATGGGGGCAGTTAGATTGATGGCTATTTCATGTTCAACACTGTCATCTGCGCGCATGGATAGATAATTAAAACAATTTACCCCCGCATTATTGATCAGTATTTCTATTGGCGTACCTTGCTGACCCAGCCATCGTGCATGCTGATTCACCTTGTCTCTGCCTTCTGCTGTACCAATATCTGCTTCGATGATCTGATGATGCTCGCCATTCATAAGCTGGTTTTTGAGATCATGCAACGCAGTGAGATGGCGGCCGACGAGCACAAGTATTGCGCCTTTTTTTGCCAGTACATCAGCCAGTGCTCGGCCAATGCCTCCTGTCGCTCCTGTTAGCAATATAATTGTGTTTTTCATTACCGCCTCCTACGCCACTTGGGTCTGTGTCGTGGCCATAGGAAGCGCTCGCAGCATTGATTCATACAGCGCATAAACACGGTTCGCACTATCAATGATGGCTTGTTGGTCCGCGGGATCCGTTACCTTGTTCATCAAATCGGCAAAATAGCCAATATGCTCTACGTCCAAGGTGCTGTGTGACGTTAAATACCGCATCGCTGTATCGGGTAGAGAAAGCGTTTGCTGGATCAGTGCGGCCATCGAGCCGCCGATTGAGACGCTCGTACCTTCCAGCACCCAAACCATGCCAAATAGAGCCATTGGATTTTTGCGATCAATTTGGTGATATAAATACGCCACCATCATCTCAATCCCTAACCCAACTTGGCCCTCACCGCAGTTAGCCCTCGCTAGTTCGGCATCAAAGCCACATGCGCGCAAGTCATCCAAGATCCATTCATGGTGACCTTTCTCTTCCTCAATATATGCGCCGAGCGCTTGGCGTAACCATTCATAGTGCTCCGGCAACCGAGAACCACAGGCCATCAGTAATGGAACGGTATGCTTCACATGATGATAAGCCTGAACAAGAAAGGCCGTGTAGGTTTGCAGCGTGATCGCCTTATAGTCGCAAGCCTCAATCACAGGCACACTCAGCATTGAGGCTCTCGCCTGAGCGGTTTCTTTCTCTAGTACATGGAAAAAACCTTGATTATCCATAAATCCTCCTAGGAATGTGCCGTGAGTGGCAGGGTTTCGTCAGTCAGTAATGGTTGGGCCGACGTGTTAAGTTGCGGCTCAAATTGTTGGCAAAAGACATCGCGTTTAGGGCGGCCATTTGCCGTAATTAAATGGGGTTGCTGATGAAAAGGAGCAGTAAATATCACCGCTCGGAGTTGCGCATAATCGGGCAGTTGGTGGTTAAGCTGCATCAACTGCTGCTTTGCTTTATCAGGAGAGTCGCTACCAATAATGGCAGTCAGGTAGTCCTTCCCCTCTCCTAATACCACCATGTTGCTAAGCGCCGAATAGGCCATGGCTTCCGCCTCAATCCACTCTGGATGGATGTTGCGGCCAAAAGCCGTAATGAGTTGATTTTTTTTGCGACCTCTTACATACAAAAAGCCGTCATCATCAAACTCACCGATATCTCCCGTCGCAACGGCGCCTTGGTGAGGGTGAAAGTCGCGATCCAGATAACCTGAGAATGTCGCGCCTGCTACCATGATTTCGCCGTCTGATGCGAGAAAAACACGATTGTGAGGTAACGGTTTACCCACACTGCCAACACAATGGTGCTCGGAGGTATTCAAACTCACCACTGATCCGCACTCCGATAAGCCATACCCCTCAAAAACCGATAAGCCAAGCCGACTTGCTGCGCGCAATAAGCCCGGTGCCACCTTTGCACCTCCGACAGCAACGTGCTTGAGATCGGCAACCGCACCAGGATGCTGTTCACCAAGATGGATGACGGCTCGCAATAACGCAGGAGTAAGTACCAAGCTTTGCGGGCGATAACGAATCAGTCCGCTCATCAATTGATTCAGGTTTAACTGGCTTGAGCCGATCAGCCCCAAGTCATAGCTGGATGGGATCACTGTCGTCACACCAAGCAACAGGGGCACGTAAACACCCGTAATATTCTCCAGTAGTGTGGACAGGGGAAGGACGACTAAATGACAGGAAGGTACCGCAGTGGTGGAGACAGTATTGGCAAGCGATACACTAACGCTCTCCAGCGTAGCTGCGCTCAATACCACGCCCTTGGGAGAACCGGTCGAACCTGAAGTAAACGTGACCTTTACGGCCGGAGGCAAAGCTGGCGGTGCGTCTACGTCTCGTGCATGACATGGTAATCCCGCCAATGTAGTCACAGATGCATGGCTTAATGAGACATCAGGATGTGGCGAGCCGATCACCCAATCTACCCCTGCCGTATCCAAGACATGCTGTTGTTGTTCAGCCGTAAAAAAGGGCGGGATCGGCACAATTGAAATACCTGCATACGCAGCGGCAAGATCGATCAATACCCAACTAACACTGTTGTCACCGGCAAGCCCAATCATCTGTGTATCGAGCGCCAATAGCGTTTCACTCAGCGCCCTGATCCGTCCCCAAAGCGCTTGGTAGGTCAGTATCAGGCAGTCGCCAGATGCATCCGACCCGTGAATGGCAACCTGATCAGGTTGGGATCTGGCATAGTCAGCCAAACGTTCAAATAAGACGCGCATTAGCATTCTCCGTATGACAGTGTTTAGACACAATCCGCGCCAACTGCTCAGCACCTTGAGCAAGGTTACCGGCACAGACACGAGGCATCCGCGTGTAGTAGTTGCCCCATTGATCAGTGGCGGGCTGTAGACGACTCGCTTCCGCATCGGTCAGTAGATGGGGCTCAAGGCCAAATCGTCGCATGAGTGCATATAGCGGCCCTGTGGCGGTAAATACACACCATAGGTATCCGTGTGATAGCAGCCGATTCGCTAAAGCGTGGAAATGTGGTAGTGACGTTCCCGAAGAGAATGAGGCCAGTTGCCCAAACTCAATCACTGAGTTACGTGTGATCATTTGCTGATAGTGAGCGCTAAGTACGTCAGCCACATCGTCGGTAAGGTATTGTTCGAGAAAAAGCGGCTGATACGCAGCAGGGCGATAGCCGCACACCGACAATAAGCGATCGTCTTGTCCTCTCAGGCAGGACAAATAAGGCATGAAGGTGGTAATTGTCGCGTTGAAGGCTTGTTGATAGCGTTCAGCAATATACGCCTCTATTTCAGCGCGATTCGCTGAGTCTGGTGTAACAATGTCAAATCGACTCGCTGAATTAACCATAGCGGTGACATCCTTTATTGGCTGATTGTCACTGAGCTTACGGCGCGATACTTAAGAAAAGCTTAAGAATCTCCTCCTGCCGATAAAAAATGCACCCCAAAAATCTATCCAATTSTAAAATATAACTTTTTTATTTTTTTCCCCTCTTAAGTGATTCTTAAGTTTCCTCTCATAGAGTGAAGACATCACCACATGAGAGGACATTATCATGACCGCTAACACCCCACGACCATTTAAATGGGACAGAGTCGTCCGGTTCAGCCATTGGCTGATTGCTGCATTATTCTTTGCCAATATGAGCGTCACGGAAGAAGGCAGTGACATTCATCGCTGGTTTGGGTACGTGATCCTTGGGGCCATTGTCTTACGTCTGATTTGGGGAATGCTCACGCATTCAGAAGCACGACTAACCCGTTTTATTCCCTCGCTTTCTGCCGCTCGTGCTCACTTCAGCAACCTTATACGCGGACGTGATCATACAAGCTCAGGTCATAACCCTGCCGCAGCACTTATGATTTGGAGTCTTTGGGGATTGCTTCTCGTCACCATTTTGACTGGCTGGACAATGACGCAGTCAGGTGAAGAGCTCGAATGGTTAGAAGAAGTCCATGAGTTTGCTGTCAACGCAACCCTGGTCCTCGTCACTATCCATGTTAGCGCCGCCATTTTGATGAGTCGTTTTGGTAAGCGTAACTACATTAAATCTATGCTGCGTTAAGTGGTGCAAAGATGACAAGCCTTCGCAATTTTAGACCTATTATCGTTTTCTTTTCTCTTGCGCTCGTCCTGCTTAGCCTATCGAGAGTCGGCTTGCTTGTTTGGCAAGATCATGGCGAGTGACCACAAAAAAGCGAGCCTTGAGGCTCGCCTGAAATCCGAGGAGGTGCGACAGTTAGGCCATTGCCATGGCTTGTTGTGCGATCACTAACTCTTCGTTGGTTGGGATCACCAATGCAAGCGGTGACGTTTGAGTGGTGATTTGCCCTGCGGCACCAAAACGCGCGGCGGCGTTGGCATCGGTATCTGCTTGATAGCCGAAAATGGCTAGCTCCTTGAGGATCATTTCACGGACTGGCAGTGAGTTTTCGCCAATTCCGCCTGTGAAAACAATCGCATCCAGGCGGGATAACGGCACCATGTAACTTGCGATGAATTTTGCAACGCGATAAGCGAACATTTCTAGCGCCAATTGAGCGCCTTTATGGCCTTGCTCTGCCGCCTCGACCAAGCCTCGGCAATCGTTCGTTAATTCCGAAACACCGAGTAAACCGGCTTTATCGATCAGCTCATGGTGGATTTGATCCATGCTGAGCCCTTTTTTCGACAAAAACTCTAGAATAGATGGGTCAATATCACCACAGCGTGTGCCCATCATCAAACCGGCTAAAGGCGTAAAGCCCATGCTGGTATCGACACTTTGACCGTCTTTGACCGCACACAAAGAGGCACCGTTACCAAGGTGTACGGTGATTACGTTGGTTTGTTCAGGCGCTTGGTTAAGCCATTTAGCCGCTTCACGGCTTACATAATAATGGCTGGTGCCGTGGAAACCGTAGCGGCGAATACCGTAATCGTTGTAGAGCTGACGCGAGATCGCGTAATGGTACGCTTTTTCTGGCATGGTTTGATGGAATGCCGTATCGAAAACCGCCACTTGCGGCAAGCTTGGGAAGGCTTTGCGCGCCGCTTTAATGCCCACCACATGTGCTGGATTATGCAGTGGCGCCAGGGCTTTTAGCGCATCGATTTGCGCCAGTACGGCATCATCAATCAGGGTGGCTTGGCTGAAGGTTTCACCGCCATGTACCACACGGTGGCCAACGGCCTGCAGTTTGTCACTTAATTGGTTGCTTTCGATAAGGCCCACAATGATGTCCATGGCCTCTTGGTGGTGGTTGCTTCCTGCACTTAAGGTTTTCTCGGTTTTTTCACCGTCGACTTTCCAGCTCATCCGCGCGTCATCGCGCCCAAAGCATTCTCCAGCGCCGGAAATCACAGCATCGCCAGTTTGCGCATCCATCAGGGCAAATTTTAACGACGAGCTACCTGAATTAATAACGAGTACCAGTGCATCACTCATAGGGTTACCTTATTGGCAGAAATTGAATCGCGGCATCAGGCCGCCTTCTCCATTATTAAAATATTTTTTAATAATTCAACTGTTGTAATAGTGATAGCACAGTTACCCAGCAATTTACTGCGTAAGATCAAGCTAAGTGCGTATCGGGTGCGCAAATCCCAACGCGTCGCTATCACTGACCATAACCATAGATAAAAAATGGCGCCACATGGGCGCCACTCTTCGGGCTAGCTACCAATGCCGAGGTAGGTATTGACTACAGTGAAATAAATCCACATCCCAGATATATCTACCACGGATGCCAGTACCGGGCTGACCAATACCGCAGGATCAAGATGAAACGCGCGCGCCACAATCGGCAGCAATCCGCCAAGCGTTGTGGAGATGGTCACCTGAATAAACAGGGCCAACGCAATGGCAACCGCAATATCGTGCAGTGCAAACGCGCCTACCGTCGCGTTGTGGTTGAACAGTAAAATCCTCACCATCATAACTGCAGCAATCGCCACACCAATAAATACCGCGACGCGGGCCTCTTTCCACATCACTTGGAGCCACTGACGTTTGCGAAGCTCTCCCGTTGCAAGCGCCCTGACCACCAAGGTTGCCGCTTGGGAACCGGTATTGCCTCCCGCCGCTGCAATCACTGGCATATACACAGCTAACAGAACGAGTTGGCTTAAGGTATCTTCGTATTGAGCAATGATCATCCCAGAAACGATACCAAGCAGCGCAAGTCCGACAATCCAGCCAATCCGCTGTTTAACGTGCGCAAACACGCCGGTAGACAGATAGCTTTTCGCTGGTTCCGCTTCCGAGTGAATAAAGCCTAAATGGTTGGCATATTCACGGGCTTCGCGGTCAAACCCCTGCGCATCGAGCGCATTGAGCAAATGCTGGACATGAGCCACCGAGCAGTGATGTAAAATTCCCATCGACTCCTCAACCGGCATCACGGTAAGCAACTCGACTTGCTTGTCGAGATCGTATTGTAAAAATGCATTACGTGCCGCCACGATTTCTGCAGTGGAAAACGCAGTGGCGTAGTCAAAGGTGTTGTTCATTACCGTCATGGCGAATCTCCCGATTGGCAACAGGTAACGACCATCAACAACGAACCTCACGCCAAAAGGGCGTGATTAAGCGTTACATCGAGAAAGGAGAAAAACAGAGCGGGAAACCAGCTACGACTGCGCTGGTAAAAGGAAGGGTCACAATACCAACGGCAGTTATTTTTCTCCGTATCGACTAGGAGGATGGTCGGTATTGTTCATAGTTATCTCCAAAAAAGGTCTGGTGCTGTAAAAGCGTGGCGAGTGTATCAAAAGGCATTGCGCCTGTCTGTCAAATTTTGGTGAGATAACGGGGTGATATGTCAATTATTATGCAGGTTCAACGGACCGGTGCCGTTCATTGACGACACATGAGTAAACTGGCGCCTAGCAGCTGTGAAAAAGCAACGGTCAGATCGGTATTCATTTGCTTTTCACAATCTGTCTGCAATTTACGTAGACAGCGAAAGGCGACGCCGTTGTCGGCTTTACCGCTGATCAGCAAGTAGAAACACAGCCGTAAGATGGCTTTGAACTCACCGTCAGCATGCATCGCCTGCATCCAGCTTTGCATTAACTGGTTAACGGTTCCCCCCGTCTCAAGCGTACCCATCAAATTATCGAGCAGCACGGGTTCGAGCGCGGCCATAAAATCTTGTTTGCGCGGGAAGTGGTGACTGATCCCGGTACGAGATACCCCCGTTGCTTCACTGAGGGTGGTATACGACATACCCTCGTAGCCCAACGTCAGGAGTTGCTGCTTCGCGGCATCAAGAATAGTCTCGATCGTCTGTTGTGTTTGGGCCTTACTGCGTTTTGGCATCTGTAATGTGTTCTCCCCAGTCTCCGTCAGCATGGCGGGCAGTAATCGTCTGCATGTTGCAATGTGTTGGCAGGCAATGCATTTGCGCCACGACTCGCCATAAAGATAGTACAGAGTGCAATAGAAAGCCTGACACGAAACACACCAAAGACTCGCTGAAGCGGATCAAAGTTCTGCTAATACCTTGATAGATAAGTGTGAAAACAGCCCAAAAAATGAGGACTTATTGGTGTAAATAGTGCCGACAGTCATAATTTGAACACATGTTTAAACAATTGCCTTGCGTAAATACGGGCAGAGTCAGTAAGTTAACATTATTATAACAGTTAGACGTATGAATCACGTTGCGACAACGAGGAAGTCCAATGTCACACATCAAACCACACGATCAGATCTTACGCTGGGCCGACGAACGCCCTAACCACGTATTTTTACGCCAAATTCGCGATCGCCGTTTCGTGGATTACACCTTTGCGGACGTCGCTGATCAGGCGATGCGTATGGTCACCGCATTACGTGACATGGGCGTGCAACCCGGTGACAAGGTGGCGCTGATTTCTAAAAACTGTGCGGAATGGTTTATTGCCGATCTGGCGATGATGATGGGCAGCTACATTAGCGTGCCTATTTTTCCAACCGCAGGCAGCGACACCATTGAGCACGTGGTCACGCACAGTGAATCTAAGGCCATGTTTGTCGGCAAATTGGATGATACCAAAGCGCTAAAAGCGTCGTTACAGACCCTATCACACATTAAGACTATCGCATTTCCATATCCTACGGTGGATTGTCACTATGACTGGCAGGAGTTAGTCGCAAGTCACGAACCTACCGAAGAGCGTCCGGTCCATCTCGATAATGATGTGATGTCACTGGTATATACCTCTGGCACCTCTGGGCTCCCCAAAGGCGCCATTCTGAGCTACGGTGGCTATTGTTGGTCCGCGCAACGCCTGATTGACCACATTGGTATCGAGCCGAACGATCGTTTGTTCTCGTATCTGCCATTGGCCCATATCACCGAACGCGTATATATCATGGGGTCGGCCATTATGGGTGGGATCCCAACCGCGTTCCCAGAGTCGCTCGATACCTTTATTGAAGATGTCAAAATGCATCGCCCAACGCTTTTCATTTCGGTACCGCGACTGTGGACGTTGTTCCAACAGCGCATTCAAGAGAAATTGCCAGATGCACGTCTTAACCTGCTGCTGAGCATTCCTCTTGTCGGTAGTCTGGTTAAAAAGAAAATCGCGAAGAACCTTGGTCTTGATCAAGCGCGCGTATTGGGCTGTGGCTCAGCGCCGGTTGCCCCAGCACTATTGCGTTGGTATGAAAAATTGGGCCTACATATCACCGAAGCCTGGGGAATGACCGAAAGCTACGCATACAGCACACTTAACTATCCATTTAGGGCCGACAAAATTGGCACCGTCGGCAATCCAGGACCCGGCGTTGAAATCAAGATAGCCGATGATCAGGAGATCTTAGTCAAAAGTCAGGGCCTATTTAGTGGCTATTACAAAAATGAGGAAGCCACAGCCGAAACCTTGGTGGATGGTTGGCTACACACGGGGGATTTAGGCGAACTCGATAGTGAAGGCTACCTGAGTATCTCAGGGCGTAAAAACGATACCTTCAAGACCGCAAAAGGCAAATTTGTTGCCCCAGTGGCGATTGAAAAACGTTTATTTGAGCTGTCTAACGCTGAGATGCTCTGTGTGATCGGCTCTGGCATGCCTGCGCCTATTTTGCTTGCTTTGCCGCACCACTTCCCGCACTTTGATCGGGCCCGCTATGAGCGCCGCGTGAAAAAGGTAATTGATACCATCAACGGTGAGCTGGAGTCCCACCAGCAAATCAAAGGCGTTTTGATGATCAAAGAACCTTGGAGCATTGAGAACGGAAAACTCACGCCAACACTTAAAATTCGCCGCCATAAGCTAGAGCAAGAGTACCACGAGGTTGGCGCGAACTGGCCAAAAGGCACCTTGGTCCAATGGGAAGAAGACTGGGTCTAGCGCATTCTACCAAGATGTTCTGACGATCACCCACGATTGGCATACGCTGATGGTGGGTGATTTTTTATTCGCCACCTATTGCTTACAATTAGATTGCTGACAATGATGCATCGTGCTACAAACTCCTGCAAAACCTGACCTATCTCAATGTGCCACAATCAAGAATCTGCTAAAGATCAGCATGACATCTTTATTGCAGGCGATAAGCCTATTTTGACGCCTGCAGCTTTATCTCGTAGGGGACAACCATGAAAGAGAATCAAACTGACGCATGTGACGCGTGCGGTGTAAGCGCGGAAATTGGTTATATTATCTCAGAAGGAGATGAAGTCGCGGAAGTGACGATTCATGCCGACAGCGTCGAGGCAATGCAGGCGCGCTTTGAGCAGTACCTCTCGCTCGCACAAAGTATTAACCCTGCCGTCAAGCACGACTTTAACGCCGAGCAAATTAGCGGCGACAGTGCGCATATCAAAATGCAATTTGAATGCAGCGCTGAAAAGCTTATCTTTGAGCTACGCAGCCGTGGCCTTAACAACGCCTAATCACTACCATACAGGGTGTGTCACCACACCCTGTATTTGCTTGCTGAGGGCGGAGTTAAAGACGCAGGCTTTGCCATGCCTCGCACATTTCACGAAACGTGGTCGCATCGCCTTCAGGACGGTCTGGGTGCCACTTCAACGCCATTTTACGCCACTGGCGACGGATCTCATGCTCGCTAGCATGCTCATCCAACCCAAGTACGGCCAGAGCTTTTTTGCGCTCTAGCATGGTTTCGCCCGGCGCATCATTACCAATATGGCGTTGATAATGCTTCCAAAACGACGATAGCAGCTCTTTGACATCGTCTCGGCTAGCGTCGTAGTTGTTCCAATCCATGTAATATTCACGGAGTGGATCTTGATAATCGATTTCGTTTGCCACAAAACCATTACCGCCAACACGCCACTGCAATTGAATGTCCATTGACTCCACCTGCAACCACTGCTGAGGTAGCAACATCTCTTGCAGTTGGTATAGCGCATTCATTATCAAAAAATTGCGCTTAAACAGATCAAGATGCGGGTCAGCATCCAGCTCTGCCATGATGGTGTTTTTTTGCAACTCACTGAGAAGGTGATGCACTTTCCAGCTTTGTCGCGTAGATTCCAAGATACTGAGTATTGGCCAAATCAGGGGGTTGTCTATTTCATCCCGTTTTTCAGCAAGCATGACGTTCATCCTCTGTCACTGGCCAGCTACCTTGAACCGGCACATCTGGTATTTTCGGTCGTTTAACAACCTTATTAAGGTATAAACCAAATTTGGTCACTTTGTCGCCATTATCAGCAAAAAGCAGCTTGTTCATCCGTATGCCATACTTTTTGTATCACACGACGTCAAAAAAGCGCCTGATATTGCCGCTTAATTATTAAGCATATCTAGTGCCAACTTACTTATGCATTGTGGAGAAATCGTCGTGGCGCAGAGATTAGACACCTTGACTCGCATTAAAGACACGCACCATCTATTATTGTGTAAACACCTTTATTTCATTGATATTTAAATCTATGACACATTCTGCCTCCCAATGTGATGCCTGCAAAAACAAAAAACCGCTCCCTTTTGCCTTTTCAATGGCCTTTCAGCCAATTGTTCAATTATCCACTGGGCGTGTTTTCGCATACGAAGCGCTGGTACGAGGCATGGATGGCGGCGGTGCGGGCAGTGTTTTTAAACATGTAAACGCCGACAATCAGTATCAATTTGATCAGACCTGCCGTATCAAAGCGGTGTCATTAGCGGCAAAGCTCGAGATTCCCTGCTTTTTGAGCATTAACTTTATGCCTAATGCTGTTTACGAGCCCGAACGTTGTATTCAAACCACCCTTAAAGCCGCGCGCGAACACCAGTTTCCGCTCGATCGCATCTTGTTTGAGTTTACCGAAGGGGAAGAAGTGCTTGATTATGGTCATATTCAACGCATTATTCGCTATTACCGCTCGCAAGGCTTTATTACCGCCATTGATGATTTTGGCGCCGGTTACTCTGGCCTAACGGCGCTGGCTAATATTGATACTAATATTATTAAAATCGATATGGCGCTGGTGAGAGATATTGATACTGACCCGGTGAAACAGGCGATTGTGCGCCACAGTGTGGCAATGTGTGAGGAGCTAGGGCGTCAAATTATTGCCGAGGGGATAGAAACTGAGAAAGAATTACGCTGCTTGCACGATTTAGGCATCGACTTCTTCCAAGGGTATTATATTGCCAAGCCTGAATTCGAAGCATTACCCGCCATAAATCAAGCACCTGGCCTCGACATTTTTCACCGTCAATAATCCGACTATCGAGCCAGCAGTCTGTTGCTGGCTTATTTTAACTGCCTCACAGGGTCAATTGATAATCTTTCTCACTTTGACGCGTTCACGGTATAGTAAGTCGATTATTTGATTCGAAAGGTATTCTTATGACTTGCCGTGACCAAGGCATGCCAGTGCATGGCCTCACTCGACGTCGCTTTCTCCAATCTTCCGCTGCTTTCGCTGCGTTGTCCGCCCTTCCTGCTTGTTCGCTGGTATCCGCATCACGAGATAATGGCATGTGGGAATATCACTTAAGCGCTGAGCCAAGCACAGCATCTTTAGTGCCCGGCCATCAAACGGATGTATTGGCATTTAACGGCAAGATCCCCGCGCCCACGATTCGCTGCCGTCAGGGCGAGCCCGTGACGATTCACTTTACCAATAACCTTAATGAACCCACCACCATTCATTGGCATGGACTCCGCATTCCGATTGAAATGGACGGTGTACCCTTTTTATCCCAACCCCCTATTCAGCCGGGCGAAACCTTTACTTATCGCTTTACACCGCCTGACGCTGGCACCTTTTGGTATCACCCTCACATGAACTCTGTGGTGCAATTGGGCAAAGGCTTGGTGGGCACCATTGTGGTGGAAGAAGCGTCACCGGTCGCGTTTGACGAAGAGCATGTACTCATGCTCAAACATTGGCACCTCGACCCCCAAGGGCAATGGAAAGATCTCGCCATTCCTCGTTACAGCGCCCGAATGGGAACGCCGGGTGAATGGGGCACGGTAAACGGAGTTCATCAACCTAAGTATGAACTACAAGAAAATGCCACCACTCGCCTACGATTAGCCAACGTCGATAATACCCTGACTTATCCCATTCAAGTCCGTGGTGCGGACGCGTGGATTATTGCCATTGACGGCAATCCGATCGCAACCCCTCGACGACTCGAAGAGCACAAGATCGCGCCCGGTATGCGACTCGATATTGGTTTGATCGCCCCCAAAGCCGGAGCCAATGTTGAGATCATGTACATGAAAGGCCGTTTTCCTTTCCTACTGGCTAGCTTTACCACAACGCCATCCACCTTGGTCGAAAAACCTTTGCCCGCCCTGCCACTTAATCCAGTGGCCACTCCTGACTTGGCGAATGCGGAAACGCGACACTTTGTCTTTGAATGGGCCGGCGCAATCACACCCGCCGATAAACAAGGAAAAGGGAAGCACGAATTTTGGCTGATGAATAAACGCGCATGGGAGGGAATGAGCAAAGGCAATATTCCCGATCCGATCGCAACGCTCGAACGGGGCAAAACCTATATTTTCGATTTAAAGAATGTCACTCAGTACCACCATCCAATCCATTTACATGGTCATACCTTTACCGTGCTGGAAATGGACGGTAAACCCGTGACACCTTTCCATACCGATACCGTGCTATTGGGTAAAAATGGCCACGCCAAGGCAGCCTTTGTGGCCGATAACCCTGGCCGATGGATGTACCATTGTCATGTCATTGAGCACATGAAAACCGGTCTAATGGGATTTGTTGAAGTGGTGTAGCGATAAACATCACGTGCACAATAAAACGGCGAGCCTACCTGCTCGCCGTTCATCTTTGGCGCTCCTGTTTAAAGATAGCGCCGTTATGTGCTGGGTTTGTCGGTTTTGAATCGGTTTACCAACTCTGAGAGTTCAGTCGCCACCATACGTAACTCGGCCGCCGTTGCGTTAGTTTGCTCCGCGGTTTCAGCAGCACTATTCGCACCATCCAATACGTTGGTCACATTCTGATTAATGTCTTCCGACACCGAGTGCTGCTCTTCTGTTGCGGTGGCGATTTGCGCGGCCATATCATGGATCTGTCCCACCAATTCTTGAATGGTACTAAATACACTCAGGGCCTCTTCAGTTGCCTCGGTGGTCGTCTGCGAGTGTTCCACACTGCCCTGTAGCTTTTCTGACAGCTGGCTAGTCCGTTGAGTCAAGGCTTGTAACAACTCGTCAATTTCTTCGGTCGATTTGGTGGTCTTTTGCGACAGCACCCGAACCTCATCCGCCACCACGGCAAAGCCTCGGCCATGCTCCCCCGCACGTGCCGATTCAATCGCCGCATTCAACGCCAATAGGTTGGTTTGCTCGGCAATGCCACGAATGGTGTCCAGCATGGCGGTGATATTGTCGTTTTCTTTAGTAAGCTCAGCCATGGCGCTATCCGCTTCGTTGAGCGTGGTCGCCATTTCTTGCACTGCTGCGCGCGTGTTATTCATCAAGGCCATGCCGCGATCAACTTCTGATTGGCATTGCTGCGCCGAATCGGCCGTCTGATTACAGTTTTGCGATACCTCATTGGCCGTCGCGACCATTTGATGGAACGCGGTCGCAATCTGCTCGAGCCCTGAGCGCTGCTGGTGACTTGCGCCATCCAGCTGCTCAGCAAACTGGGTGGTGTGATCGGCATGAGATGTGAGCTTTAGCGAGCGATCTTTAATGCCAATAATCAGCTCTTGGATCACATCCACGAACTGGTTAAAGGCAGTGGCGGTCGTGCCTAGCTCATCTTTGCTGGTTACCGGCAAACGTTTGGTTAAGTCACCTTCACCGCTTGCCGCATCACTGAGCCCATCACTCACCGCAACAATCGAGGCAGAGATTCGGTTAACCATAAAGAAGCCCAGCACCCCGAAAATCACCACTAAAAGTACACCAATCGAGATAATTACGGTTTGCAGTTGATTCACCTGCCCTAACACTTCTTGCTGCGGCACAATACCAATTAAACGCCAGCCGCTATCGGGCGCTTGATACTGGTTAACAAAATAAGACTCACCGWCAAATGACACCGCCTTGAGCGAACGGCTTAGCGATTGACCGCTGTAGACGCTATTCACGCCATCCACAGATTCAAAGTTGTTATCTGGGTTATTGGGATCGGCCAAGACGGTGCCGGTATCTTCCACCAGCACAATGTAACCTGACTGGCCGAGCGTGACCTCGCCAAGCATATTGGTCAATGCCTCCAAGGTAACATCAACACCCACCACCCCAGTCAGGCCGTCTTGCGCAGGAAACTCCATCACATAATCCAGTAAAGGTGCGCCCGATGTAATATCTTGGTATGCCGGTACGCGCACAGGGTTATTACCACTCCCTAACCCCGTCTTAAACCAAGGGCGCTGCCGAGGATCGTAGTTGCCAGACTCCCCTTGCGGCCACTGAATGTAGCCCCCATCGCTTAAACCGAGAAAGACATAGGCGAAATCATCACGCGAATTACCCATTGCATCCAACAATTTAAACGCACGAGCTTCGACCGGGCTATTCTGAGGCGATGTCATTTGCTTTGCCGGGCCCATGTATTTGGCGACACTGCCATCGAGCTCTTGCAGGGCTTGGCTATTGGCTAACATTTTCGCGTTAGCAGACAGGCCTTGTAGGTAGAACTTAAACGCATTCCCAATGTGCTGCATTTCCTTATAAGAGCTTTGCTCGTAGCTAATTAGGGTACTTGTTCGGAACTGATACAAGGCGACGACACTAATAATCAGTGTCGGCAATACCACCCCTGTCAACACAATGGCTAAAATACGTTTTTTAATACTCATAACTGACCCCCGTCAGTGACTACCTACCGTTCAGTATTAGTATGTCAACTATCAATAGTGACTTATTGAGACTAGAACAGGCATTTTCAGGCAGCCATAAAAAAGCGGATTTAACGGCGCTGGCAAATCGAAACCAACAGGATGAGAAAGATTTCTAGGCAATAAATTATAAATCATGGACACGGATTGCATCCTACACACAAAGCAAATATATTAGTCAAAGCTAAAATAAAAGGTGAGACGATGACCAAGAAAAACTATCAAGAAATCAATGAGCAACAATTGGCGTTAAATAAACAATTTAAAGCAAACAGCAGTGAGACCCTGGCGGCATTTGGTCAGCTTCATCGCGCTGCAATGGCAGAAGGCGACCTTGATGTAAAAACCAAAGAGTTGATTGCATTGGGGATTGGTATTGCCGCGCGTTGCGATGGCTGTATCGGCGCACATGTTGCCGCCGCATTAAAGCACGGTGCGACCAAGCAAGAATGTGTAGAGGCAATCAACGTTGCCATTTTAATGGGCGGCGGCCCGTCGTTGATTTATGGTGCGCAAGCCCTAGAGGCGGTTGAGCAGCTTAGCAACGCGTAACCTTATTGCTCACTGCCCATAAAAAAGCGCAGCTGCTTGACGCTGCGCTTTTTATTCTCCATCGCCCTAGTTAGCCGCGATAATACCGCTGCGGTACAAAGGGCATTTTCTCGACGGTCATGGGCAGCTTTTTACCACGTACTTCAGCAAACACCTCCGTGCCCTCCGCGGTAAATTCCGGTGACACATACGCCATTGCAACGGGCATGCCTTTAGTGGGACCAAAGGTACCACTGGTCACGATACCAATTTCGTTATCGTTGGCATCGAACAGCTTGCTGCCTTCACGCACAGGCGCTTTACTTTGGCCCAAGAGACCAATTCGCTTACGGCTGACCGCTTTAGTGGCAATCTGCTCGAGAATTTTCGCCTCACCGGGGAAGCCACCGGCGCGCTTACCCTCCGCACGACGCACTTTACTGATTGCCCAAATAAGGCTCGCTTCGATTGGCGTAGTGGTGGTATCCAAATCATGACCATACAGGCACAAACCACATTCCAAACGCAGTGAATCACGTGCACCTAGGCCAATCCATTCCACGTCGTCATTGGCAAGCAGCGCTTTGGCGAGGGACTCTGCGTGCTCCGCTGGCACCGAAATCTCAAACCCATCTTCGCCAGTGTAACCGGAACGACTCACCACGCAATGAATGCCATTAATCTCAACAGGTTGAATGTCCATGAACACCATGTCATTAACCTTCGGGTTGAATGTCGCCAGCACTTGCGCAGCCTTTGGCCCTTGCAGTGCCAACAGCGCACGATCATCAAGCACCTCAACGGTCACATCCCCTTTCAAGTTATCGCGCAGATGCTGAATGTCCTGTGCTTTGCAGGCGGCGTTAACGACCAGAAAGAGATGATCGCCTAGGTTGGCAATCATGAGGTCATCCAGAATTCCACCTTGTGCGTTGGTGAACACGCCATAACGTTGTTTGCCTGCCGGTAAATCAATGACATCAACAGGCACTAAGGCTTCTAGCGCTTTGGCTGCATCCTTTCCGTCGAGACGAACCTGCCCCATATGCGATACATCAAACAGACCTGCGTGTTCGCGGCAATGGAGATGCTCTTTGCGAACACCGAGCGCATATTGGACGGGCATATCATAGCCAGCAAAGGGGACCATCTTTGCGCCCATCTCAATGTGCAATGCGTGTAGTGGGGTCGTTAGTAACTCTGCCATTGTTCACTCCATGTTCTGCCTAAATGGCGATAAAAAGTAATGCTAGTCGACGATGCGCGTCGCCAGTTTTCGTGACATTGCGTTAAGATGCGGTCACCCACAAGATGAGTGCGTCATCCTCGCTGACCGATGCCAACATATGTCCCATCGTGGCATCGTAATAAACACTGTCTCCCTCATTGAGGGTGATCGCTTCATAAAACTCAGAGTAAAAGCGAATGCTGCCTTCCAACACCAGCAAAAACTCTTCACCATCGTGACGGATCCAGTCACTGTAATCTTCAAAAGCGCGGGCACGGACACGCGACTTAAATGGCATCATCTTTTTGTTGCTCAGTTGCGTTGCCAGTAGCTCGTGTTCATAGGTGCCGGTTGGATGCGCCTTACCCTGACCGGCTCGTGTAATATCACGGCGCCCTGTTGCTTGCCGTTTTTTGGGTGGCGCAAACAACTGAGGCACGTCAATGTCTAGGCCGTGAGCGAGTTTTTGCATCGCTTGGAAAGTCGGGGAGATTTGCTCATTCTCTATCTTTGATAAGGTCGAGCGCGCTAATCCCGTGCGTTGACTTGCTTCTTCGAGCGTCAGCCCTAACCCCACTCGAATCGCTTTTAATCGTGGGCCCAACCGCAACGGCGCAATTGGCGCACGTTGTTCATCATCCATTTGCGCTTTTTCTACCTGCATTGAGGGATACACATCCTGTGTTAAATGGTTTGTTGACACCGTTGGGCTGCCTCCGCGCTAACATGGTTAACTCTATTAACGCCGCATTCTGACACATCCCACCCTCGAACGTCATCGGCATAGTTAACACTTTTAACAAAAAAGTTTCCTATTGGAAATATTGTCCTGTTGGGCAAGGTGCAACCGCCTCGTTCCCCTCAATTTCGTGAATCAATGGATCGCCGCCAATACGCTTAAAAGGAAAAGTCCATAAATGACAAGCAGTCATGGCGTTGCGATGCAAAAAACGATGATGAGAAACCCGACGCTGTTTGCAATTTACCTCAGCTTAGGATAAAAAGGCAAACGTTTGCGTAACAAGGTTGATCGTATAGCCAGAGGTCGTTATGTCATCGCGATCACAACATAGGTTTCCTATTGGAAATTTATTTTGCGGAAAAGTTACGGCTTAGGTACGTTAACAAAATGTTTAAATCATCACCAGCGCGTACCGGTTGTTATCACTCTCGCCGCTTGCAGCGACCTGTTTCAGGTAGCGTTCTGTGGCAAGGATATAAACTGTAGGTAGCACTGCTGATGAGTGAGCAATGCAAGGTGTCTACAAAGACATCTACCAACAACAATACGTACCTTACCTGTGTAGGAGACATGCCATGAGTCACAGCATGTTTGACCTGTTTAAAGTCGGTGTCGGACCCTCCAGCTCGCACACCGTTGGGCCAATGTTGGCCTGCGCACGCTTTTCACAATTCGCGATCCAAACACTCTCGCTCGATGCGATTCATCGCGTGAGCGTCGATTTATACGGCTCCTTAGCGTTAACCGGAAAGGGCCACGCCACGGACGTCGCGTGTGTGATGGGGCTAATGGGCGAAATGCCCGCCACCATCGAATCAGACGACATTGAAACCATGACCAAAATGGTTAAAAACGGCGGCGAACTGCCCTTTGCTGGTAGTCATTATGTCCCGTTTAGTTGGGATGCGGATTTGGTGTTTCACTACGATCAGGTGTTACCCGCCCATCCCAATGGCATGACCGTCAGTGTTTATGACAAAAAAGACAAATGCTTGGCACGAAAAACCTATTTTTCGGTCGGCGGTGGATTTGTGGTGGAAGAAGGTGAAACGGATGCGCTGGCCTCCGACTTTACGCCCCCCTATCCGTTCAAAAGTGCGGCAGAGTTACTTGAGCAATGCGAAAAAACGGGCATGACAATCAGTGAGCTGATGTTTACCAATGAAATTGCCCAAGCTCAGTATACCGACCCCAGTGCGACGCGGGATACCGTCAATCAAGGGCTCGATCATATTTGGCAAGTGATGCGCGAGTGCATCGACCGCGGTATTCAACAAGGCGGCGTCTTACCCGGCGGTTTAAATATTAAGCGACGCGCTAAAGGGATGTACGACGCCATTCATGACAAACAAGCGCATGGATTACCGACAGACAGCAATGATTGGGTCAATCTGTTTGCCATGGCAGTCAACGAAGAAAATGCCGCCGGTGGCCGAGTGGTTACCGCGCCGACCAATGGCGCAGCAGGTGTGATCCCAGCGGTGTTGGCGTATTACGACAAGTTTGTCTCGCCCAACAATCCAGAAGGTATTCGTACCTTTTTAGCGACTTCTGCCGCGATTGGTTCCTTGTATAAAACCAATGCGTCTATCTCTGCGGCCGAAGTGGGTTGCCAAGGAGAAATCGGAGTAGCCTGTTCCATGGCAGCAGCGGGGCTCGCTGCAGCGATGGGAGGCACCAATGCGCAGATTGAAAACGCTGCAGAGATTGGCATGGAACACAATCTAGGACTCACTTGCGATCCCATCAATGGCTTGGTGCAGGTGCCCTGCATCGAACGCAACACTATGGGCGCCGTGAAGGCGATTAACGCAACCCGCCTCGCTCTCGGCGGTGATGGTGAGCACCATGTGTCACTCGATAGCGTGATAAAAACCATGCACGAAACAGGGCTCGACATGATGAGCAAGTACAAGGAAACCTCGCAAGGCGGCCTTGCTACCAATGTGATCCCAATTAATGTGGTGGCCTGCTAACCCATGGCCAGTCAACAAGGATGAAGCAATGAAACCCAGCTACCCAAACGTGGAACTTGAGCAATTCTTCTCAACCAACTTGTCTGAATCAGACGGTGCCGTGATGGCCGCGATTAACGCGGAACATAAACGCCAGCAGCAACAAATCGAATTGATTGCGTCAGAAAACATCGTTTCGCAAGCCGTGATGCAAGCGCAAGGCACCTGCTTAACCAATAAATACGCCGAAGGTTATCCGGGCCGCCGCTATTATGGCGGCTGCGAGCACGTTGACGAAGTCGAAGCCATCGCTCAAGCCCGTGCCAAACAGCTGTTTAACTGCGAGTATGTCAATGTGCAGCCGCATTCGGGCGCACAAGCCAACGGCGCCGTGATGCTGGCGCTACTGCAACCCGGTGACACCATTTTAGGTATGTCACTCGATGCTGGCGGCCACCTCACTCACGGCGCGCGCCCTGCGCTATCCGGTAAATGGTTTAACGCTGTGCAGTACGGCGTGAGCAAAGACAGTCTAGAAATTGATTACCATGAAGTCGCGGTGCTGGCTCGCGAGCATCAACCCAAGATGATTATCGCCGGGGGTAGTGCGATCCCACGTCAGATTGATTTTGCCCGTTTCCGCGCGATTGCCGATGAAGTGGGTGCCTACCTGATGGTTGATATGGCGCATATCGCTGGCCTAGTGGCCACGGGCGCCCATCCCTCGCCACTGCCCCATGCGCATGTGGTTACCACCACTACGCATAAAACCCTGCGTGGCCCACGCGGTGGCATGATCCTCACCAATCACGAGGACATCGATAAAAAGATCAACTCGGCCGTGTTCCCCGGTCTGCAAGGCGGTCCGCTGATGCACGTGATTGCGGCCAAAGCCGTTGCATTGGGTGAGGCATTAGAGCCTGAGTTTAAACTGTATATTGATCAAGTGGTTGCTAACGCCAAAGCGCTCGCGGAAGTGCTCCTGGCCCGTGGCTGCGACATTGTTACCGGCGGCACCGATACCCACTTGATGCTAGTTGATTTACGCCCCAAAGGCTTAAAAGGCAATCAAACTGAGGAAGCACTTGAACGTGCTGGGATCACCTGTAATAAAAACGGCATCCCCTTTGACACCGAAAAGCCCATGATCACCTCCGGCATTCGCCTCGGCACGCCAGCCGGCACTAGCCGCGGTTTCGGCACCGATGAATTTCGTCAAATCGGCGAATGGATAGGCGATGTGTTGGATGCCCTCGTCGAATCGCCAGAAGGCAACGCCGACATCGAGGCGCGCGTGCGTAAAGACGTGCAGCAACTCTGCGCACGTTTCCCCGTGTATCGCCAATAAATTGAATTTAAGAGCTGGCGTCACCAACGCCACCTCATTTTACATTGTAAATCGCTCATTGTTTGAGCAGCTCGTATTTAAAGCAGGAGAGTAACAAATGGACGCGACACTGAAGTTTTCGAAAAGCCATGAGTGGGTTAAAGACAATGGCGATGGCACTGTCACTATGGGGATCACTGATCATGCCCAAGAACTGCTTGGTGATGTCGTGTTTGTCGATCTACCCGAGGTTGGCGACAGTACTGAACAAAGTGAGAGCTTCTCTTTGGTGGAATCAGTGAAAGCCGCGTCTGATATCTATGCCCCCGTGGATGGTGAAGTCGTCGCTATCAATGAAGATTTGGAAGATAGTCCAGAGCTGGTCAACGAAGCACCCTTTGAAGGTGGCTGGATTGCCAAAATTAAGCTGGCTGACGATACCAATTTGGATCACTTGATGGATGCAGACGCGTACGCGGCAACGATTGAAGACTAATTCAGGACGAATACCATGACGCAAACTCGTTTACTCGATAGCCTAGTGGCCGATAATGATTTTATCGCGCGCCACAATGGCCCCGATATCAATCAGCAAAATGCGATGCTGGCGGCGATCAATGCCACCAGCCTTGAGCACTTAATTGAAGAAACTGTCCCTGCTGACATTCGCTTGCCAAAGCCGTTAAACCTGAGTGCGCCCAAAAGCGAAACCCAGATGCTGGCCGAACTTAGCAACATTGCCGCGCAAAACACCATTAAGCGCAGCCTGATCGGCCAAGGCTACTACCACACGCATACTCCACCGCCTATTTTACGCAATGTGTTAGAAAACCCGGGCTGGTACACGGCTTATACCCCCTATCAGCCCGAGATCTCGCAAGGCCGACTCGAATCGTTGCTGAACTTCCAGCAAATGGTGATGGACTTAACGGGGATGGATTTGGCCAACGCATCGCTGCTCGACGAAGCCACTGCCGCGGCGGAAGCCATGACTCTGTGTAAGCGTGGCGGCAAGCACAAAGGCAACGCGTTTTTTGTTGCCAGTGATGTGCACCCACAAACGCTGGACGTGATTAAAACGCGCGCTAACTTCCTCGGCTATGACATCATTGTTGATGACACCGACACGCTGAATCAGTACGACGTATTTGGCGCCCTGCTCCAGTATCCTGGCACCACCGGTGAAGTACGCGATCTCAGCACGCTGATTGCAGACGCACAAAGCAAGAAGACGCTAGTCGCAGTCGCCACCGATCTACTTTCACTCACCTTGCTTAAAGCGCCGGGTGAAATGGGCGCGGATGTGGTGATTGGGTCGGCACAACGCTTTGGCGTGCCCATGGGTTATGGTGGCCCACACGCCGCCTTTATGGCCACGCGTGACAAGCTAAAACGCACCATGCCCGGCCGCGTGATTGGCGTATCGGTCGATAGCAAAGGCAACCAAGCCCTGCGCATGGCGATGCAAACGCGCGAACAACATATTCGCCGTGAAAAAGCGACCTCCAATATTTGTACCGCCCAAGCGTTGCTCGCCAACATGGCTGCTTTTTATGCGGTGTATCACGGCCCAGAAGGCTTGAAGAAAATTGCCCGCCGTGTGCATCATCTGACCGCACTGTTCGCCAAATCGGCACAAGCGGCGGGATTGAGCCTTACTCACGACAGCTTCTTTGATACCGTCACGCTCAACACAGGCGAGCAAACCGATGCCTTGTACCAACAAGCGCAAGATGCCGGTTTTAATCTGCGTAAATTGGATGGCCAGCTCGGCGTGAGCTTTGATGAAGCGAGCACGCTAGCAGAAGTCAATCAATTACTTACCGCGCTTACCGGTCAAGGCAATGCAGAAAGCGTGGCGAGCGATATTGAAGCCGATGAATTTGCCGCGATCCCTGCCGCATGCCGCCGCACCAGTGCATACCTGACGCACCCCGTCTTTAACCGCTATCACAGTGAAACCAAGCTGATGCGGTATATGAAGGCGTTGGAAAACAAAGACTTCTCCCTTACCCACGGTATGATCCCATTGGGCAGCTGTACCATGAAGCTGAATGCCGCGGCCGAGATGATCCCCGTCACCTGGCCAGAATTTGGTGCCCTGCATCCGTTTGTGCCATTGGAGCAAGCCAAAGGTTATCAAACACTGGGTAAATCACTGCGTGACATGCTGTGTGAAATCACCGGCTACGATGAGATCTCCATGCAGCCGAACTCAGGTGCGCAAGGGGAGTATGCGGGCTTAATCGCGATTCAGCGCTACCATGAAAGCCGTGGCGACAGTCATCGCAACGTGTGCTTGATCCCAAGCTCTGCCCACGGTACCAACCCTGCTTCCGCGGCAATGGTTTCGATGAAAGTGGTCGTAGTTGGCTGCGATGACGACGGCAACATCGACATTGACGATCTGAAAGCTAAAATCGACAAACACCGCGATGCGCTCTCGTGCATTATGATCACCTATCCATCGACACATGGTGTATACGAAGAAACCGTGCAGCAAGTGTGTGAGCTAGTACATGACGCTGGAGGCCAAGTTTACTTGGATGGCGCCAACATGAATGCGCAAGTGGGGCTGACCACACCCGGCTATATTGGCTCAGACGTTTCTCACCTCAACCTGCACAAAACCTTCTGTATTCCCCACGGTGGCGGCGGGCCGGGCATGGGGCCAATTGGGGTGAAATCGCACCTTGCGCCTTTCCTCCCTGGTCATGTGGAGCAAGGTGACGAATTTGCCGTGTCGGCCGCACCAATGGGCAGTGCCTCGATTTTGCCTATTTCATGGGCGTACATTGCTATGATGGGTGAACAAGGCCTAACGCGCGCGACCGAGTTAGCGATTCTCAGTGCCAACTATGTGATGGAGCGTTTGCGTCCCTACTACCCCGTGCTTTATCGCGGCAAAAACGGACGCATTGCGCACGAATGTATTATCGACATTCGCCCTCTAAAAGAGGCATCCGGCATCAGCGAAGAAGACATCGCCAAACGCTTGATGGATTATGGCTTCCACGCGCCGACCATGTCCTTCCCGGTCGCGGGTACTCTGATGGTTGAACCGACCGAAAGTGAAAGCCAAGAAGAGTTGGATCGCTTCTGTGATGCCATGATTGCCATTCGCGAGGAAATTGCCAAGGTGCAAGACGGTGAGTGGACGCTGGAAGACAACCCATTGGTCAACGCGCCTCACACCCAAGCGGATCTGATGGCAGACGAGTGGTCTCACGCCTATTCCCGTGAGCTGGCTTGCTTCCCATCCGCCCATAACAAGGCAAGCAAATACTGGCCATCGGTCAACCGTGTCGATAACGTCTACGGCGACCGTAACCTGATTTGCTCTTGCCCTAGCATTGAAAGCTATATGGATGAATGACTTATCCTGTCTGAGGCATTAGTTGTTTAGCGAGTTATCAAGTACAAAGGCCACGTCTAAAGGCGTGGCCTTTTCGTCACATTATAAGTGATATTTTACGTTGGCCATCAGCATTAATTCATCGCCAAACTTGACATTTTGCTGTACGCCACTATCTTCATATTCATATTCGCCTGTATGGTGAAGGTAATTTAACTCCGCACCTACACTCCACTGATCAAATTTATAATTCAGCCCTGTTTGAGCTCCTAATACCATATCACTCATTTCATGGTTGAAATCATCAAACTGCCAGTCACCAAAGAATTCTTCATAGCCTACCTTTCCTCCAATATTCCATGAAATATTGTTTGTTAAAGGGAGCAAATAATCATATCGAGTGTAGATAGTTGCGACTTCGGTATCCGAGTAATCAAATTTTTCTCTATCTATACTTCTATAATCAATCCCAAGACTAAATTGATGAGTATTATTGTATGTAACGCCACCTCTTAGTCCTACGATAGGGCTATTGTCGATATCAAATTTATGCTTACTACCATCTAGCGTTATTTCTTGCTTCCCACTGATATTAGTTCCGGCATCAAACCCAACAAAGTATTGATAGTCTGTATTCTCTTCAGCATTGGCAATAAAAGCCGCTGATGTTAACGCACCAAAAAATAATATTTTAAATTTCTTACTCATCATGATTAGCTCCCGTATTATGTGTTAG